>CAYVDU010000191.1:0-3374 GCA_964450765.1 uncultured bacterium
ATTGTTGTATTTGCTGTGTTAACACCTGTTACAGCTCCGATGGGAATTGCTGTCCGCAGTATTGTGACTGCTTTGGAAGCAAGGCCTTTTATTTATCTACAGAGAGCCGTCAAGGGAAAAGTATTGCCTGATGATAAAAAGATCTCTCTTGTTTCTCACAATCAGTGTTATATGCCCGCTGGGTATTCTATAACTGATGGTCAAGTAACGCCGCCTTCTGACAAAAAGGGGATGGATGCGAATATTCGGAAAATTCAAGAATTAAATCCGGATATTGTTTGCTTGTATGAGGTTCCTGATATTTATGATGCTGAGTATCTTTCTTCGCAATTGTTAGAATATCTCTTTATTATTCCGGTTGTAGGCGTAAGAGGGATTGGGCCTTCTTCGATGATGTATGTTGCTAGTAAATATGAGATCGCTGAGGATTCTATAGAGTTTTTTGCTTTTGAGAAGGGGACGGAACTGACAGGACGGGCGCAATTTTCAGAAAAAGGGTTTTTGTCGTTCGATCTTAAAAGTCAAGGCGAGAAAATTCCTTTTGCAACCGTGATTTCAACGCATTTACAGCATTCAGAAATTCCTGGAGCTCCTGAAGAGAGTGATGTGATCGCGCGATCCATGCAAATGGATAGGATTGTCAAAAAAATACAAGAAAAGATGAAACAGGGTTGTGTTATTTTTACGGGAGATCTGAATCAAGAAGAAAGAGAGCTTAACGCATTTTTAGAGAGTCGCTCGATTCACTGGCTGCGAAGAGATCTGTCCGTTCAAGGGCAATCGACTTGGGATGGAGATCAGTGGTGTGCAAACCTCATGGGCAAGCCATCTTCGGGTCCTTTGGTTTTGGATTATACATTCGTTGCGGGTGAAGTGATCTCTATTTTCACGAAAATTATAGGGACAGGGTATTTTGGCTTGGAATTCAGGTCTGAGGCGACATCTGATCATAACCTTCTTTTCAGTACAATTATTCTTGGATGATATTTGGCAGCATGTAGAGTGCCTGTCTATGAAAATAAGAAATCTGTGCTTCTTTTTTTTCTTATCATGCTGATCCTTAAGTTTTTATTCATCAGAACCTGATCGAAACAAAGAACTTTCAACTGAAATCATTATATATCTGTTCCAGTTGAATTATTTTGAAATGATCTGTATTCAGTTAAATATATATTGAAGAAAGACGATTCTTGAATTATTTTCGGTATAAAAAGGGGAGAAAGATGAGAAATGGGTTGTTTTTGTTTTTTCTAGGATGGAGTGTTTGGATGTATGCGGAAGAGATGACGCCTGAACGAGCCATCAAGCAGTTGTTAGAGGGGAATAAACGGTATAGACAGGAAAATTTTTTGCACCCCAATCAAAGTAAAGAAGCTCGTCTTTCTCTCTCTGAGGGCCAATCCCCATTTGCAATTATTCTGGGCTGTTCTGATTCCAGAGTTTCGCCCGAAATTATTTTTGACCAAGGAATAGGAGATCTTTTTGTTGTTCGCGTTGCGGGCAATGTCGTTGGTCCTGTTGAACTTGATAGTATTGAGTATTCTGCTCTTTATTTAAAATCATCGATTATTCTAGTGATGGGGCATCAGAATTGTGCGGCGGTTCAATCTGTGATTAAAGGACAAACAAAAGATATTGAAGCTGTCGCTTCATTGATTGCTCCATCTCTTGAGATGGCAAAGCATCAAAAGGGGGATCTCGTTGAAAATGCAGTGAAAGACAATGTTCTTTATGTGGTTCATCGGATTAAGAAAAGCGCCGTTATTCAAGATCTCATGAAGCAAGGGAAAATCGATGTAGTAGGGGGGTATTATAACTTTCAAACAGGATCGGTTGAAATTTTGACTTCGATTATACCTGTTTTGGTTGAAAGGCCCCCAAAAGAAAACTGAATCAGTCTTTTTTGCGGTTTGAACTCGCTTAAAAACCGATTCTTAAACGGTATAATTTTTTTAAATAAATTTTTGTTGTTTTTTGTTTTAATATAGTTAGTTATTGTTTTATTTGTTGTTTGCTATCTTATCTTTATATTATTGTATTTAATAAAAAGCTATTAGGTGTTTATGTTTGGTGTTGTAATAGAAAATATATCTTCAGGTTTTGTGCATACTCAGTGCGAGCCTTTACAAAAGACATCAAAGGAATGCTATCATCACGCGATGGCAATTTTGGATCGATTCAATCGGGAATCAGATGTTGAGGAAGAAGAGGATTTGTCGGAAGTTTGGCTTCGAGAGGCGATTGGGTATCTTAACCAAGCAATTGACGCAGATCCTAGCTATCCTGGATGCCATATCATCAGAGGGAAAATTCATCTTGCGAATCATGAACTAGATGAAGCGATGATTGAGCTTTCGAAAGCGATCGAATTAAATCTTACTTTTTCTGATGAGTATTTTATAGTTGGGGAGAGTCTTTATTTAAGATCGCTTGCTTATTACAACTCGATGAAGTTTAAGGAATCTTGGAAAGATTTGACTGCCGCTGCTGGATTTGGTCATGAAAAGGCTAGGCAAGATCTTCAAAAGTATTTTACAGAAGAAGATCGTAATCTATTTGATGATGCATTTTCTTTGGCCATTGGGTCATCTATGGAAATCATTTTCTTTGACAATGCAGAACAATATTATAACGAAGCAATCCATTTATATTTTTTATCAGAAGAAAGCGTTTGTAAGGATGGAGAAAGCTGGGGAAAGTCTGCAATTATTATGCAAAATCGAAAGGCTCTAGCTTATATCGAAAAGGCGATCGAACTCGAACCTAACTATCCAGGATATTATATTCTCAAAGGAAAGCTTCATAGCTGTTTATATGAGACGGATGCTGCCATTGATGTTTTTTCAAAGGCGATTGAACTGAATCCTGGATTTTCCGATTCAAACTTTCCTTGCGGCGAGGCTCTGTTTCAAAAAGGCTTGGCTTATTTTGGAGATTTTAATTCCAAAAAGGCGAGAGAAAATTTTGCTTCTGCAGCGAGTGAATTTCAACATACGGCAGCGGAGCTTTATCTTGAATTAATGAAAAAAGGTTGAGCGAATTAGCTGTCAGTTGTCAGCAAGCAATTGATCTGCCAAACTTTTAGCGATCTTTCCGTCAACAGTGTTGTTAATTTTCATAATTGATTTCATCACCAATCCCACATCTTTTTTTGTCTTGGCTCCAGATTCCGCGATGGCTTGTATGACGATTTTTTTTGTTTCTTCCAAAGAAGGCGTTTTTGGCAAAAACTCTTGGACGATTTTCATTTCTTTGTCTAATTTTTCGATGATGTCGGGACGATGCGCCGCCTGATCTTTGGCTTCTTGAAGATTGCCATAGTACGTTTTGAATAGTTTTAAAACGTCTGCGTCGGGAAGAGTGCCTCTTGCATC
>CAYVDU010000192.1:0-3367 GCA_964450765.1 uncultured bacterium
TGCTGATGATATCATGGCGAATGATAAGAGAGCCTGGAGAATCTTGTGACGGTTCAGCTCATAGTTTCTCCGGAACGTATTGAGACGGAGCTTTTTAAAATTTGGGAGAAACTCTCTCAAGAAAACAAAATGAGAGCCTCTCTTTTCAATCTCATTGTTTTTAATCGTCTTTCCTCTAGAGTTCACTATATACAAAACGTCGTGCAAAAAATTGTGGAAAGATTTCCATGTAGAACCTTATTTGTATCTGAAGATCCGGATGCCAAGAAAGAATATCTAAAAACGGCTGTTTCTGTTGTTTTTCCTTTAGCTTCAGAAAGTACGATTGCATGTGACCAAATCGATATTGGTGTTGCAGGAGCATCGATTGAAAAAGTCCCTTCTTTGATTTTACCTCATATCCTCCCCGATCTTCCCACCTATGTTCTTTGGACCGAAGACCCAAATATCGATCACCCTTTGCTAGAGCCTTTTATTCATTTGGCAACTCGATTTATTGTGGATTCAGAATCAACAAGCGACTTATTTACATTTGCAAAAACACTTCTTAAAATCCATAAAATATCCAACGTTGACATCGCTGATTTGAATTGGGCTCGTACTCAAGGGTGGAGAGATCTGATTGCATCTACTTTTGATACAGACGAAAGAATCAAGCTTCTGCATGAGATTTCTTCTTTGCAATTGACATATAACGCTAGAGAAGCCCCCTTTTTTTGCCACCAAAATATTCAATCGATTTATCTTGTCGCGTGGCTTGCAAGTCGTTTGGATTGGCAATTTAAAAAAGCGTCTAAAAACTTATTTTTTCAGTTTGAAGAAAGTCAGCATAAAATTGAGACTTCTATTGAATCAACTATATGGGAAAAATTGGGTTCGGGTACCGTCTCTGCAATCAATATTCAGACACAAAGCGGAAGTTCATTTCACGCATTTCGAATTCCTGAGCGTTATCACTACGTAAAAGTTCATTTATCCTCATCTCAAGCTTGTGAAATCCCTTATGAATTTATCCTTGGTCAAACAGCAACAGGGCAATCATTAGTCAGCGAAATTTGCACTCAAGGAACAAGTACCCATTATTTAAATATGCTTGAAAAGCTTTTGACCTTTGATGAGAAAAAATTATGTTAAATCAGATCGTTTCTTATGACCATCGCCGCAATCTTTTTATTGGAAAAGATATTGAAGATGCGATTGTTTTTGCTGTAGAACATTGGATTCATACAGCCAAAAGAGCCATTCAACAAAGAGGACGTTTTGCGGTTGCTCTTTCTGGAGGATCTACACCAAAAGCGATCTACCAAAAACTCAGTTTAGTTCGTGATCTTGATTGGTCAAAAGTCTTTTTATTTTGGAGCGATGAAAGGGCCTTTCCTCCAGAGCATCCTGATAGCAATTACAAAATGGCAATGGAGTTTTTTCAAAAAGTTCCAATTCCCCTACATCAAATTTTTCGTATGAAAGCAGAATCAGAAATGGATAAACATGCCAAAGAATATGAAGAACTAATCCGTCGCCATTTGGATTCTCATCTCTTCGATCTCGTCATGCTTGGGGTGGGAGAAGATGGGCATACCGCATCTTTATTTCCTAATACAGAGGCTCTAAATAGCAAAAATCGTCTTGTTGTAGGAAATTTTCTTTCTCATCTGAAAACGCATCGTATGACTTTTACTTTTGACTGCATTAATCAAAGTCGAGAAATTGCACTTTATGCCTTAGGTCCTCAAAAACAAGATATTATCCCTAAAGTTCTACAAGCGGCAGTTATATCCCATTATCCAACAAGTCGTATTGGGACACCGGAACACAAAGCTCTTTTTGTTCTCGATCAATCTTCTTCCAAATTGTTGAAAATTCCTTGAATCTAGCGCCTCCTCTTTTTTCTCACTTCGAGTGTTTTTTTTAATAAACTTTCGTAACTAATACCATTGATTAAAGTCGCCAAAATTTTAAAGAATCATCTCGGAATCCAGAGAAAATCTCTACAAAGTAAATCTAATTATTCGGTTATTAGATTAGTTCTCTGATGGTGGATGATAAACGGTAATATTTCCAGAGTCTGGATCATTCAAATTGCTGTCAGGTTGTACATCGAATGGGGTTCTAGACGGATTTGGCAAGAAAACTCGAACCTCAGGGTGACCCCATATATCACGGCGCCATTGAACATTCGCTATAGGTCCTCTGTGTTGCGACTCGGATTTAGAATGTGGCATATTTTGGACTGAAACATTAAAGTGTCCAATATTTCCTGCAAAACAAGAGTAGACAACTCTGGCTGTTGCCCCGGCTGCAAGTGATGTGACAGGTCCCGAAGAGTCGCCAAAGGGTTTCTTTTTATAGGCAGCCAAGCTAAATGCCATAGGAGTAACTAACTTGCAGATAGCATGCGTTTCAACGGGAAATACTTGGCTGGCCAATGCAGCAACAATACTACAAGTAGCCGTTGTTTTGATGTCTGCATCTAAAACATAACAAGAACTTGCCACAGCTCCGGCTGTAGAAAGACCTAACCGCAGATTAAAGCCCGATGGTTACGACATATAGCCCCTAAATTTTTTGTGGAGAAAGATAAATACCAGCTACATTGTTTGCAATATGAAATTTTTTAAAAAATTCTAATGGTACCGAAGATGATTATTGGAAGGGCTTCCATTCATCATCATCTTGGGGGACTTCTTGTCTGTATTGTTGCCAATAGAAACGCCCCTTATCACGCATACTGAGCACAGCAGCTCCATTATTAGAATCTGGTGCGTTTTGACCTACAGAAAGCATCGCGCTATCTGACATTGGATTTGCGAGGTAGACCTTAAATTTACAGTTACCGTGATGATCCAAATTCCATAAAACACAACTTAATGGTAAGTGATCCGCTGGCATTAAGCTTAAGTGTGCTTGAAATTCAGCGTTTGCTGGATTCGATATTTGAAACTGAATCCGACTCAAAGGTCCGGCTACAATAGAATAAGTCATTGCAGCGCCTACGCCAGCCGCAAATGGTTTCACTTGATCCCAGAGGTCGCCTGATTTTTTTTCTTGGTTAAAAGCCATTCCATAAGAAATAGCCGTAAATAACCGGCAGAGGTTATGTGTTTCATTAGGGAAAAATTGACTCGAAGCAGCAGCTGCAACGCTACAGATAGCTGTTGTTTTGACATCTGCCCCTAAAACATGACAGGAACCCCCCACAGCAGCGGCTGTAGCCAATGCCAAACGCCCATTTCCAGAATACCTTTCTGTAAAAAAATCTACTATTCCCGACATTTCTTACGCCTTTATAAGAATTTCTTACTAATTATAGTAATTTCTTATATTTTAATTCAATGCATATTATTAATCATTTATTGAAAGAACGCCA
>CAYVDU010000193.1:0-3349 GCA_964450765.1 uncultured bacterium
AAAGAGAGAGCAGTATTGAGTGCCTTTACAAGATCTCCTTTGTAATATCTTGAGATTAAATTAGCGATGACTTCGGTGTCTGTGTCGGAAGAGAATGTGACGCCCTCTTTTAAAAGGTCGTTTTTTAGTTCTTTGTAGTTTTCAATGATACCGTTGTGGATGAGTGCAATGGATTGTGTTGCATCTAGATGTGGATGCGCATTTTGATCGTTGACTTTCCCGTGAGTCGCCCATCTTGTATGTCCAATCGCAAGTGAGATTTTTGGTAATTGAATGGTGTTTTTTAGCGCGGATAATTTTCCTGCTTTTTTGCAGAGAAATATTTTTCCATCAAAAACACCGCCAACGCCTGAAGAATCATAACCTCGATATTCTAATTTTTCCAAACCTGAAAGACAAACTTCCAGAGGATTTCTGATTCCAATATAGCCAAATACGCCGCACATGTTCATACGTTATATCAGGTTCCGTTTGAAATGCAATTTTTTCTTTATGAGCAATTCAAAACGTGTTAAATTTTTTTTTAAAATAAAAGAAGAGGTGTTATGAGTAGTCCTTTGAGAGAGTTCTCTACTTTGCCCGAGCTTAGACCAACAACAGATATGTTTAATACTCCTTCAACGAAGTCAGGTGTTGGTACATTTGTAACAAACAGATGGAAAAGACCTTCAGATTGGAAGACATTACCGCCGAATGTTCAATCCTTACTCGCTCATCAACAAATTCGAGATTTATATGAAGAAATGCAACAGCTTTTGAAGACTCAACAATTGGAGTCCGCTAGAGCTTTATATCCGATTGCTTGTCGATTTTCTAAAGCGGTTCCTGAATTGCCTACTCAGGAAAGAATTGTTGATCAGCATTTTAGAGATGTTTATCTAAGAGCGATGAAAACTGCTCTTTATTTGTAGTGACAACAGAGAAGAGCAAGAAAAAGAGGAAATTCTTTGCGGGCTCTATTTTCCATTCTTGCATGAGATCCTTCGCTTGACTTATCGGAGCACCATTCTTCCATGGCTGTGATCGTAAAGTGGTTTTTAGCAAGCCACGTCATATATGTGGAGAGTGGGTTGTGGAAGGAGTGGGTGATGGCAGATTTTTCTGATTTACTCGGGTTTGTTTGTATGGGGATTTTGTGAGACGACATGTATGTATTCATGCGTCGATATTGAATTTTTGCAGATTCATCGACACCCCATTGACTTTGTCTTGGAATGCGAAAACAGGGATGATTGAGTACGATGAGAAGCCTTCCTTGCGGTTTTAAATGAGAAGAGGCGGTTTTAATGGCGAGATGACCTTCTTCCATATTTTGTAAAGAGAGGATAAAGCATGCAGCGTCAAAATCTTTTTTATCGAGCGGGATTGTTTCGCAAACATCTGCTACGATAAATTGGTTTTTGGATTCTTTTTTTGCGTGGGCAATGAGCGCTTTTGATTGATCTACGCCGACGTAATGAACATCTTTAGGAAGCTGCCTTTCTAAAACTCCTTGGCCGCAACCTAAATCTAAAAGGGATTCTTGGGGCTTTAAATTGAGTAGGCGGAGTCCATTCGCAAGAATGTTTTTTTGGTGATAATAATGACCCTTTTCACCAACACATTCGTGATACCATTTTTCTGACGCATCCCAAGTTGCTTTTTCTTTCATTGGTGTTCATTATCTGTTTTAAGTTTCCAGGAATTTTTTTTCATTGCATAGATGAAAAGAGGTGCTGAGCAGAAAATGAGAGCAGCTCCTATGAGAAATAATTCAAAGAAGATTGTTTTCCCGACATTAAATTGATTGGGTGGCAAGAAGCTAATGGCAAAGCCGAAAAGAGATCCAATCGTGCCTAAGATGCAAATGGTCCACATTCCGATATTTCCAAAGGGAACTTTAAATCCACGGTCTACATTTGGTCTTTTATAGCGAAGGACAATGGCAGAAACGAACATTAGAACGTACATGATTTGGTATAAAATGGTAGCTAATGCAAGAAGAATCCAATAGGAGCTATTGATTGATGGCATGAACAGGAAAACAAGACAAAGGAAAGAGACTAAAAGCGCCTGAATGAGCAAGATACCGGTTGGCATTCCATGTTTATTTGATTTGTGGAAAATGGGAGGAAGATCTCCGTGAAGAGCGGTTGCATAAAGACCTCTGCTCGGGCCTACAATCCAAGTGCTGAGCATTCCAATAGCTCCAAATGTGATCACAAACGCAATGATAGGCATGGCCCAGCTCATATGAAATGCGTCTAAAAGAGCAACAAAGGCTTCCATGGCTCCTGAGGCTAATTGAATTTTTTCTGCAGGAATAATGACCCCAATAGAAAGGGCTCCGATAGCGGATGCAAGTAGGATTAAAATTGCAGATAGTAAAATCCCTTTAGGGTAGTCTTTGGCCGGATTTTTCACGTCTTTTGCATGCACGGAAGACATTTCCATTCCAGATAATCCAAATAAAACGCCGGACAAAAGAACGAGTCCTTGAAGAGATGAGAAGTCTGGTTTAAGGTTTGCCCATGAAAAAGAAATTTGGGACGGATAGCCTTTCATTAGCCAAATGAAACTGAGCAGCGTGATAAATAAGACAGGGATTAATGTTCCAACAAAAGCTGTGAGAAAGCTGATGAATCCAGAGACTTTCATCCCTAAAAAATTGATCAAGGTCATTAGCCAAAAAACACAAAGAATGACACTGATAATATAGGTTTTATCTGTGGCGAGAGCTGGATCAAAAATATAAGCGCAGGAGGCCGCGATAAAGGAAAGAAGCGTTGGATAATAAATGACGTTTTCAATCCACTGTAGCCAAATAGCAACAAATCCCCATCTTGGGCCAAGAGCTTCGCGCACCCATGTATAAATTCCTTTTTCCGGCCAGCCGGAAGCAAGTTCAGAAGCAACAAGAGATGCCGGAATGAAGAAAAAGAGCGCAGCTAAGGCCAAAAAAGGGATGATAGAAAGGCCAAACTCGGCAAGCAAAGGAAAATTTTTAATATTGCAGATGGCAGCGACGTTAATGAATGCAATGGAAGATGCCGTTAGAACTCTTCTTTTTGAAATAGACATGGGGACGTGCTTTTGTTAAATGCTCCCTAGTATGAGCTACTTGCTATTTTTAGAGCATCTTTAATTTCGTTCAGATGCGATATTCTTCTTTCTTTTTTGTTAATTAATAAAATATTTTCTATATTACATGTAATAACTATTTAGTGTTATAATATAGTTTAGTTTTTATGGTGTAATTATGAGTTTTGTTGCTCCTAATGTCTCTCTTTCAGTCCCTATAATGACGGAATTTAACGCATCTAATGCGATTGTGGCGAGTGCATTGACGGATGAAGCTTTTGGGGTGGCT
>CAYVDU010000194.1:0-3345 GCA_964450765.1 uncultured bacterium
ATTCGGCAGCTTTCGCACTTGCCAAACTATGCAATTTTTCATTGAAACCACTATAATATATAGAGGTTCCAGTTAATAGGCACTCAAAGCAACCCGATTCTTCAATCATGTTTGGTATTAGTTCAATGTTTCTTCAAAGAAATGAAGGGCAAATTTTCCTGTTTTTTGATGGACAGAACTCCAATTCCACTTTTTAGGACAAGTTTTGGATGTAGCTTGTAAGATTTTTAATCCATTTTCAGTTGCAAGGTTGAGAAATGCGTAATGAGAAATGTGATTGAGTATTTTCATTCGGTGGATGGGTAAATTTTCAAGAAGACGTAGAGCGTGTTCTTTGTGGGGGAGGATTTCGTCATCCATTGAGGCCACAAGAGCGATGGGAACGTTAATTTGACGAAAAGTCTCTGAAGGGTACGCAAATGTAGCAGGGCAAAGAAGTAAAAAGGCTTTGATTCTGGAATCTTTGTAATTTCTGTTGGCTGGAGAGTAGTCGATTTGTTGCAGCGTCTCTAGAGGAATCTCTTGAATTTCTTGACTGTATTTTAGAGCGATTTCTTGAGAGTTTTGTGATTGAGCTCCGGCAAGAGCAAGGCCTGTCATCCCGCCTAGGGAGTATCCGATAAATCCGATGCGGTGAGAGTCAAGGTGCTTTTTGAATACTGGATGTTCTAGGAGGTGATCGAGCGCAAAAGAAATGTCTAAGGCGCGATCCCAAAAAGAGACCATCGAAAGGGGGTTGTATTGAGGCCATGCGCTTCCAAAGTGCTCGACGGATGCTACGATAAATCCTTGTTTTACTAATAATTCTGAGAGCCAGCTTCTTTCTCTGCGATCTCCTTTGTGTCCGTGTGACATAAGGATTAATGGGTAATGAGATTTTTTATTTGAGATTTTTACGTTTCTGATTTCTTTGGGATGAACCCACATTTTATCTTCTGGAGTATCCAAAGGTGTATTTGTGTGGTCGGAAGGATACCATAATTCGATAACGACAGGACGAGACCTGGAGCTGTCCTCATAGTGTAATGTTTGGACTCCGATGGCCGTTTGGCTTTGCTGTATTGTTCTTGACATCCCCAAAATCAAGGAGGGAGATATTACGGCCCAGATAGGGTTCAAGCATACAAACAGGAGAAATAAGGAAATTTTATTTATTTGTTGGTGGATCATGTGGATGAAGATTTTTTGTTTAAAAATCGTTTTTCGAGTCATTTTGGATTGTCCAAAATCTTGCTTTTTGGTCAGTTTTAGTATGCATCAGGTTATCAAGTCGATTGAATAAAATGAAGACTTATTCATATATATGGAAAATGACTCAAGATGATTTATGGAGGTACTATGCATCCTTTAACCGGTCCAGTAGTTTCTATTGTTGCAGGAATTGTGGTTCTGATTTATCCAAAGATACTTAATTATGTTGTAGCGATTTATCTGATCTTATTCGGGATTATTGGTTTCATGAATAGCCGCTGATTTCCTCGATTTTCGGTTTCGTCTGAAAATCAATTCTCGAATCATTTTTCTCCATTAGTTTTCTCTTGTGTTTTGAAAGAAATGCGAGCTAAGATGCATTCCTCAAAATTTTGGAATTTTGTTGGAAGATATCTTATGATGCGAAAGGTTGTTGTTACTTTATTGTTTTTTGCTCAGATCTTGGGTTTAAATTCTCTTCATGCATTGACAGAGAAAGCAAAAAAAGCTCGTGCTTTAATGGAAAGTTTTGATGCAGTCATTCAAAAGGCTCTTCAAGATTATCATGTCCCTGGAATTTCTGTCGGGGTTGTTGTTGATGGATCTTTGATTTATGCAAAGGGTTTTGGATTTCGTGACTTGGAAAAAAAGAATCCAGTAACGAAAGATACCCTATTTCCGATAGGTTCTTGTTCGAAGGCATTTACTTCCTTTGTGATGGGATCGTTGGTTGATGAAGGGCTTCTTGCTTGGGATGAGCCTGTAGCGAATCTTTGCTCTGATTTTCGTTTAGCGGATCCTTACGCAACGCAGCACATTACGATCAGAGATATTCTGTCTCACCGTTCCGGATTACCTCGTCACGATTTTATGTGGTATAATTCAGGAATGTCTAGGGGTGAAGTGATTCAAAAATTGCGTTATTTGGAGCCTTCGTGTTGTTTTCGAGAAAGGTATCAATATAACAACTTGATGTATTTAGTCGCAGGATATGTAGCTGAAGAGCTTACAGGAAAGACCTGGGAGCAGTTGGTTCGAGAGAGAATCTTGAAACCTTTGGAAATGCATCGGACTTGTTTTTCTATTGCAGACATGCAAAAGGGGTCAGACTTCGCAAGTCCTTACATAGAAAAAAATGATCGTCTTGAGAAAATGAAGTTTCGCGATATTTCATTGATCGGTCCTGCTGGGTCTTTGAATTCTAGTGTTGAAGATTTGTCTCGCTGGATGATCATGCAATTGGATGGAGGTATGTACAAGGGAGTTTCTTGTATCAATGGGTCCACTTTGCAGGAGACTCATTCGCCTCAAATGATTATTCCTGGATCTCCTGAGTTGAAAGACAGTTTTCTTTATAGTACTGGTCTTGGATGGCTGCTTGCCAGTTATCGAGGGCAATACGTTTTAAGCCATGACGGAGTTTCTGATGGATTTACATCCACTTTGGGAATCTTGCCTCGTCAAGGTATTGGCATTGTGGTTTTATCGAATCGCAACTTAACATCGCTGCCTCGGTTTTTGTTCGTTCAAATGATTGATTGTTTATTAGAACTCCCTTTCTCTGATCATCTTCAAGAAGGGTTGGAAACTGTTCAAAAAAACAAACGATTATCCAAGGCGAGCAAAGAGGAAGAAGATCATTTAAGAAAAAAGGGTACAACTCCTTCTCATCCCTTGGAGAATTTTGTGGGTGAATATCAGCATCCAGGGTATGGGACTATTTATGTTGATTTGGTAGATGGAGAGTTACGTTCTACGCTGCATGGCATTTCAAGTCCATTGAAGCATTGGCATTATGATGTTTTTGTAATGGAGGAAGAATTAGAGCGTACATTCCTTTCTCGAGAGGGGACAAAGGTCGTTTTTCGAAATAACATGAAGGGCGATGTTGATGAATTGCTAGTTCCTTTTGAGCCCAATGTGAATGATATTGTCTTCAAGAAGAAAAAAGAACCGGCTCATTTACAATCATCGTATTTAAGGCAGTTTGTCGGTTTATATGAGATTTATGGATATACTGTGGAGATGACGATCCGAAATCAATCATTATGTGCAGTGATTCCTGGTCAACCAGTGTATGAATTAGTGCCGACTGGGCAGAATGAGTTTTCTGTGAAATCCATGTCAGGTAATACTGTTCGTTTTGTTATGAAT
>CAYVDU010000195.1:0-3340 GCA_964450765.1 uncultured bacterium
AAAATTAGACGCTTTGGCGCTGCCAAAATGTGTAATTTTAAATTCAATCGACTATGCCGTAAAAAAAATCTTTTCAAGCGGTAGGTGTTATGGATGGTCTTGCATTGTTAGGTCTAGCAGTGTTGAAAGAGTCTCAAAAGAAATCTTAAGAAAATTGTCCGGAGCGAGTATCTTGCCTGTGATCACGGGGGCTTTGTTCATGTTCACAGGCAAGCATTACTTTGAGGGTGTTTTAGAAGTCGAGAGTAAGTCGGGTTGTTAGACCTTGCAATGCCAGAGCGGCGTTGCTGAGCCATGTTTGTTTGGATTGTTCTGGGAGTCCATCTGAGGATCGGTATGTTTCTTGGAGATTGAACCAAGTATTGATTTCATAGCCGGCAAAAATTTCAGCACGCATGGAACAAAAGTTTTTTTGCCATGAAGGACCAAAAATACCTTGGATGGTAAAAGCAGGTCGTACATCTGAAAAATGCATGTTTCTAATGGGTGTTGTGTAGAGTGAACTCGTTTGTCTTGCAGTGTTGTGATATGATCCTAGAAAAGAGCCTGCAGTTGCTTGCGCCGTAAGATAGATGTCCCACCCGCAATACCAATCGACGGTTGTTCCAATTTTCAGTCCGCCTCCGACGAATTTCCAATGATTATGAATTCTTGATTCTTGATTCACAGAGTTGGTGTAAAGAATGTCCCAGCTTTGGTTCATCCACGCAACAGATCCTCCGCCAACAAGTCGAAGTCTTAAGTGTGGATTTGGATTGAAGAAGCGGTCGACTAAGAAATCTCCGACATTATAATTGAAGTGGGTGTCGCTATGTGCGCCAGAAAGGGGTTCTGCAATACCTCCAACAGGCCATGTAGCGGTGATGAATCTTTCTCCAGAGGAGGGCGGCGTTGTTCGATTGCTTCCGTGCGCTGTTAAGCGTGTGTATTGCCACCAAATTTCCCAATAGTTTGGAGCTCTGAAATAACTGAGGGCAACACGAAATCCGGGAGCTCCATGATATGTCGCTTTTTTCATCTCTCCGATGGCGTAGTTTGTTGAAGAGGGAGAACTTTGGCCCATTTTTAAAGCGTAGTCCAAAGCTCCTTCTTGAATTCTCCAGAATAAAAAACTTCCGTGAGCGGAATATACAGGGACGTCTCTTCTAAAAAGATCGGCATCATAAGGCACCGGTTTAGGACATGATTTTGCAGGTTCAGAGCATGATTTTACAGGCTTTGCGCAAGGAACACTGGAGTTGGATGAATTGGATGGCGCTGCATTTGCAAATAGAGTTGAACATAAAAAATAGATAATCCAATGCTTTTTCATTTTTCCTCACAGTTTTGTTTCCTGTGTACTTATTTTTGTTTATTTTTGCAAGTTAAACTAGAAAAGGATAAATGGGAGAGATGGTGAGGAAATGATAAAACCTTGGTTGATTTGCGGATGTACTGTTGTAGAAATTGTATTTGCGAGCGTGTGGACTCCTGTTCTTGATAATAAATGGGGATCCGTTGGTAATTGGATTGGAGATATTCCAGGCTTGCCGGGAAATGATACTGTCGCTGTTTTTCCATTTACAATACCTTCGGTAGGACTCAACGTATTATTGCAACAGGGAATTAATCCTTTAGATGTTTCTTTGAGTCATATTCAATTTTATAATGGGTATGTGATTTCTTCGGGATTTGGGCAAATTTCATCTCTGCCGGCTACGCCTTTATCGATCGCTGTGAATGCGAATGCGATGACCGAAATTGGCGCTGATTTGACATTGGCTTCCATGCAATCATTGCAGGTAGCTGTATCTTCAGGATCTTTTTTAACTATTTCAGGAACAGCGACTCTTGCAAATGCAAGTCTTGTAAAAACAGGCGGAGGCACATTGGTGATTGCTCCAAATGGAGCCATTTTAAATCCCGGATTATCTCCTTTTTCTCAAACCTTGGATGTGAGTGGAGGTCTTATTAAAGCAGACCCTCAATCCATTATTCAATGTCAGAATATGAATAACAATCATGGAGCTTTACTTCGTTTATTGGATGCTAGGATGGAGGTGAATGGAGTGATTGGATGTGTCAATTCAGGTTTAAATGGGAGCTCTACTTTGGATATAGGATCCTCAGAGTTAACGGGCGTAGGGTCTTTGGTTTCGCAGAATGATATTGCCGATGGCAGTGCTTTTGTTTTCATGGATCATACGGTGATAGATGGAGGTTTGTCGATCAATTGTCAGAGTTTGTCAAGCTCAGGAAATCTTTTGATAGATATTGAGACAAGTACTTTGTCTTTGGATGGGGGACAAATTACGGCTGTAGCTCCTGTTGGTCCGTCGATATCCCAAATTGTGATTAATGATTCAACGATCTCTTTAACAGATCAGAATATATTTCAATGCAATAGTTATGTTGCTGGTATTGAGATTCACAATTCGATCATTGATTCTGCAGCGGAGATTGGTTCTCTTTCTCCTGTTGGTTCGTTTTTGAAAAACCAAGCTTCTTTATTCATCGATCATTCGAGGTGTTTTTTAAATGCTGTGAGTTTCGTCAGTTCTGTGAATACTACAGCGCCGGATGCTGAAAGTTCTGTTATTTTACAAAACTCTTATGTGCAGGGATTGTCATCAACAATTGAGGCAGGTTCTGTGAATGGATCGGGCAATGGCAGTTCTTCTTTAGATATTCAAGATTCTACGATGGTATTTCAAGGAGTTTCAGTTTTGAATTGTAATCAAGAGAGTCCCCCGCAGGATGGTCAGGCTGCTTTTACGATAGGAGCTTCGCATATATCATCGCACGGATCGCTTGAAGTTTCTTGTCAAAATAATAGCACTCTTGGGGGCTCTAGTTTGCTGATTGAAAATTCGCAGGTGATTTGCGAGGCGGGAAATATTTTATGCGAGAATACTGGCCACGGCGATCATATGCATGCCAATTTGAATATAGAGAACTCAACTATGGAAATTGACTCTGGGAGTATATCATGCGGAGGTTCCGGAGTTAATTTCCTAGATGTAACGATTGCTATTTCTCAATCGCATTTAAATCTTGGTTCTTGTGGAATACATTGTGAAAGTACTGCGAATGGTTCGTCAAATAATAGCATCTTTACAATGGATGAATCTACAGTGAGGATTGATTCAGGGGAGATGAGATGTGATAATTTAGGGTCAGGGGATGCTACTTTTGCTATTTCAGGTTCGGATGTAATGCTTCATTCATTAGGGATTGGATGCAGTACATTTGATCCTGCCGGAATAGGGACTTTATCAATTGCGAATTCCACTGTGCATTTGAATGCACAGGATTTGGATGTGAGCTGTGAAGGGAATGCACAGGTACTGATTGATTCTTC
>CAYVDU010000196.1:0-3334 GCA_964450765.1 uncultured bacterium
GGTTAAATGCATTTGGATAACGATCCAAAAAAATACGCTTTGTAGAGAGAACAAAGGAACTTTCAGGCGGTAAAAAAATAGATTCTTCCGCTCTAAGACCAAATGCCAAAAATAATGCGGCACCATACCAAAGAAAGATAATGAACACTAAAGCATCGAAAATCGATAAACGCAACTGACATGATAGAGAACGAATACTATACGGCAGGATATTATCAAAAAAACGGATCATTGGCTTCCGACTTTTGTTAACACAGGCAGTTTCCGAATATCCAACTTACAAAAATAAGCATCATGATCCTCAATTCCTAAAGTCAAAATAAGATGTTTTCGATCATGGTCCAAACACATCCCCGTACAAAACTCAACTCCTTGATGCTGAAAAATAAAAGGCTTTGAAATCTGACTCACATCCCACGATCGATCCAGCAAGACAAAGCGATGTAAATAAACCCTTTCAGATCCAGGAAGAAAAACCACTTCATGCACAAGAATCAAAAAACCCTCATCCAAAGCCACAGGCCCCGAAGATCCCCGAAACGATGAAAAATCATACCCGGAAATCGATGAACGATGTACACATTCGCAAGCTCCGGTACTTAAAGAAGGGGAATACATCGTCAAAGGTTCGTAAGAATAAATGAAAAGAAGCTGACCATTATGAACAAAAGGAAGCCAATTTTTTTCACATCGATAAGGATCCGGTCCTTGCAAAGGCAAAAACTGATCCACATAACGCGCTTCGTTTCTTGCATAAGGCTCCAAAGAACATAGTGAAATTTGAGGAGATCCCATTGGATTGGTATCTGTTGTCGTACAGATAAAATAAAAGTCATGATCCCACTTAAAAATACGACAATCCTCCAAGCCCTGAACTAAAGATTCTTTTCTTTTAGGATGAGGAGGATTCTCTAAAATTTCCTTTTGAGAAAGGAATCGAAAATCTTTGGTATACTCAAGTAAAAAATTTCTCGTCCGAAAAATACCCTGTTCATCATAAGCATGAAATTCCTTAGCTCCTTTTTGCACATAATTCACCAAACGACAAATAACGTGATAACCGCTAGATGTCGTAACGATGGACGGGTTCATCGGCCGCCAAACACGATCCCTGCCCAGAGTCGGCAATTCCATTTCCACAGGGAAAAATTCAGCATCGGATAACGGTTTTACATAAAACAAAAGATTGCGATACGTCTGATCTCGAAGAGCAGAAGGAACTCCTTGTTTTACAACGAGGTCACTACACGCAGCATACCCATCATCCTTAAATTTTGTATAAAAAGAAACGATGGCCAATTCCTCATCAAATCCATAATTCTCTAAACAATCTCTTTCATAATATGCCCGATCTTCAACTCCTGGAAAAAGAGAACCAAATTTAGCAAATAAATACGCAATATCATTGGCCTGAGAAAATCGATAATAAGAAGATAACCGTTTTAAGGGATCTGCCCGATTTGGATTAAAATGAAACGTCTCTAAATACCAGTAAAGAGCTTCGCTCCACTGATTCAAAGCAGCATAACAATCGGCTGTCATCAAATAAGAAAACCAACACTCTTCCGAATCTCCTTGGAGTTCAATACGCTTTCGATAATATCGAATTGCCTCTTCATACTCGTGAAGAGCCTGTTTGCTTTGCGCCAATAAAAAAAGACTCTCGCGATGATCTGGATTGCAAGCCAATATGTCTTGGTGTGTTTTTACTTTTCTATGGAAATCCTCCTCAACATCAATCGATATCGATTTCATTTTTGCAACCATCGACGGCTGAATAGAGATCGAATTGATCTTGAAAAGACGATTCGAATAGGAAGAAAAATGCCCATTTCTTTCTAAAAGAAGATACGCGTCATGAGACAACATTTCTTTTGAAAAAGAAGCGTCGACTCGAACAACCATATTGGAACAAAGAGAAAGAATGTACGTTTTATCACGGCCAAAATGTTCTTGATTCACAAGTTGATCTATACACTGCCACGGATCTTTCTCTACAATCACTCCCGGAATTTTTGTTTTTTGTAAAAAACCTTCCACTTGAAGGCGATGAGAATCTTTCGAAAAAAGATCGTAAACACATACAGCATCTGCAATACCCTGAGCACTCTCCAAACACTTTAAAAGAGCGCCTCCATCCTCATCAACTGTTACAAAAAGACAAATCTTAACATCCTTTGCAAACAGAGAAAACAAGGCCACAAGAAAAGAAATCAAAAAGCGCTTCACAAGTTTCAAAATCTCTCAGGAAAAACAAGGAGAAAGTTTGCCGTAGATCTTCATCTTTGTAAAGTTTTTTATAGTATTCGGTATAAGTTTTGATCATTGATATTAGAAAATCTGACGACCCTTGAAGGATCTCGCTAGCGTTCCTCCATCAATATATTCAAGACTGCTTCCCATCGGCAAACCAAAAGCTAACCTAGACATTTTGATAGGCAATGAAGATAAATGATTTTTTAAATAAAGGGCCGTAGTATCTCCTTCCAATGTCGAATCAAAAGCTAAAATCACCTCCTGGACTTCAGACTGATGAATCCTCGCCTCAATCCTATCTACCTTCAATTGTTCCGCATGGCGTCCGTCTAAAGGAGACAAAAGATGTTCAACAACATGATATAATCCTCGATAAGATTGCGTTGTTTCAATGGCAAAGACATCTCTTAAAGAAGCAACGACACAAAGTTGGGACGCATCGCGCAGTTTCAGATTGCAAAACGAGCACGTACCCAAATCCGTCAAACAACCGCAACAAGAACAAAGAGGCAACTTACTATGGAGATCTCCTAAAAGCCGGCTCAAGCTCTGAAGATCGGAAGAGTTCCAATTCAAGAGTTCAAACGCAAAGCGTTCCGCTGTCCGCATTCCAACTCCCGGAAATTTTTTCAAATACGCAATCAACGTCAACAAATCAGATGGATATTTGGTCATCAATTTTCCCCTAGAATCCTCATTTTAACATTCCCTATAATTCAGTCCAACTGCATACTGTACATCATGCGCAAACGAAACATACATCCCAAGCTTATTCTTTCCGTTCTTTTCGCAACTCTTGCATCCCCTCTTCAAAGTGCGGAACTTTATGAAGAAAAGAAGATCTCGCATATCGAAGTCGTCATTCAGAATCAAGACAACAATCCAGTCGATTCTAAGCTCATTCTTTCTCAAATGAAAACACAAGAGGGAGATGACTTTTCCCAGCTCACCTTTGATACAGACCTTAAAACCCTCTCTCAAGACTATGAACGCGTCGAACCTTCCCTAAAACTGAAAGATGGCAGGGTCTCTATTACCCTCTATCTCACACCACGCCCTGTGATTCATCAAATTGAAT
>CAYVDU010000197.1:0-1404 GCA_964450765.1 uncultured bacterium
CGATCACACGCACGTGGCAACTCATGGTCACCAAAAAGGTGGATGCGATTGTCTTTGCAGGAGGAATTGGTGAAAATGCATTCTTCTTACGGTCTCAAATTTGCTCAAAACTTAATTATCTCGGCGTAAAAATAGATCAGAAAAAAAACAAAAAAGCGGTTTCTCTTGCCCAAGGAGATATCCATAACATTTCTTTATCCACTTCTAAGATAAAGGTCTATGTGATTGCGACTGATGAGAACCAATTCATTGCGCAAGAAGCTTTGAATTTATCTTATCCCAAACGTAATAAATCACTTCCTACTTAAGATTTTCAACAGATCGACGATCGTAAAACCTCATTCATTTTTAAGCATTAAAGTCTTTGATATTGAATCTACAAGATCTTCATCCCCAAAAAATTGCATAGGCCCAGGAGATTGATATTCATCATCAAGCCGCCAACTATTTCTTACGGATGCAAAATAAAGAAATGGATTTTTTGAAAGATCAACGAGTGTTTTTTTGATCACCGGCTTTTTTTCCCCTTTTCTCTCTTCAAAATGCACTAAATAAATAATGGGAACCATTTTCAAATGCCACGCATTGACTTTTTGCTTGAGATGCTGAATCGAAGAGATCATACCAGTGACGCCATCTCGAGCCGCGATCGCAGAAAGAATTCCAAGACTGTAGCAATAATTAGCATCAAAGTTGGATGGCAAGCAGGATCTTCCTTCATACCCAAAAAAGTGCGCTAAAGGAAAAAACTTTCCTTTATATTCATCTCGTTTTTGAAGTTCCTTTCCCACAAGATCGATCAATAAACTTTCTGTCTCAATCTGAGAAAGCGCAATATTTCCATGAGGATCTCGATCGGATAAAAGTTGTTTTTGGATTTTTTCGGGAAGATCAAAAAAGATCTTTTTTGTTTTTTCTGAGAGTTTTTCAATACTTGAAGATTGATTGAGCTCTTTGATAAGCTCCTTCATCTCTGGCATGAACTCAATGAGTCCTTCCGGAATCAAAATCAATCCAAAATCTTTTTTATGACGGCTTCTTTCTTCAACTAAGTTTGCAATATCATCAACGATCTCAGATAAAGTCTTATTTTCTTCGCCAATCAATGCTAGATTTGGCTGTGTTGAAAGAGCGCATTCTAAAGTAATATGCGAAGCTGATCTCCCCATCAATTTTATAAAATGGTAGTATTTACGCGAAGAAAGAGCATCTTTTGCAATATTTCCAATCATCTCAGAATATACTTTGCAAGCGCTATCAAAGCCAAAAGACATTGCAATATCAGGGCTTTGCAAATCTCCATCAATGGTTTTAGGAACACCAATCATTTTTGTAGAACATCCATGAATCAGAAAATATTCGGCTAAAAGAGCTGCATTTGTATTAGAGTCATCCCCTCCAATG
>CAYVDU010000197.1:1414-3298 GCA_964450765.1 uncultured bacterium
ATTAGCCCATCTAAATTTAACGTTTTACACGATGAAAGAGCCTTTTTCATCTGTTCTTCTGTTTCAATTTTTGTACGTCCAGATCCCAAAAGGTCAAACCCGCCGATATTTCTAACTCGATCGATTTCCTGATGCGTTAAATTTCGATATTTATTTTCAAGAAGTCCGGAAGGTCCTCCCAAAAAGCCAATTAAAACGCTTTCCTTATCCCATTTTTGAATCGTATCCCAAATCCCGGTAATCACATTGTGTCCTCCAGGAGCTTGCCCTCCGGAAAAAAAAACTCCCAAGCGCATTTTTCGAACAGCAGATTTTCCTTTTACTAATTGATAAGCGGCTTGGTCTGCAAGATTTGGAAATTGTTTTCGAACATTTTCGGAAATATGCATCTTCTGATTTTCCTCTTTACGAAGACAAACATCCATTACATCTCGTAGAATAGAAGGAATTTTAGGTTGATATTCTCGTCTTTTTTTTTCTAATGCCATAGACTTCACAATTGTACACCAAATAAAACCATAGCATGATATCATATACGCAAACAAGTATGTGCTTATAAAATCGGCTAAAAATGTGCATATCAAGGAAGTCCAAAAACTCCAATAAGATTAGATTTTTTGGGTTGCAGATCTTCCCTGCATCCTGTATATCATCAGCTCTCGCTTCGAGAGCGTTATCTTGTTTCTTCAAAACTTGTGAATAATAATGACTGTTAGCTGCGTAATTCCTGCTCGATTCAATAGCTCTCGATTCCCCGGAAAACTTCTCAAAAAAGCCGGAGGGAAAACGGTTTTGCAACACACTTTTGAGAAAGCGTGTCAATGTCCAAATATCTCCCATGTATTTGTAGCCACCGATGATGAGCAGATTGCAGATCACATAACATCGTTACGTGGAAACGTCATTTGGACATCCCCTGAATGTCAGAATGGAACAGAAAGAATTTTTGAAGCTTTGCAAAAAAATGAGACTCTTCAAAAAAGTACTTACATCCTCAATCTTCAAGGAGACCACCCCTGTACAGAGCCTTCGACCCTAAGTGCAGTCATTCATGTGCTTTCTTCGGATGAAACCGCTGATATGTCAACGGCAGTCACCTTAATTGAAGATATGGCTCAATACCAATCGCCTCATGTCGTAAAATGCGTCTTTGATATTCATCGCAATGCCTTGTATTTCAGTAGGTCTCCGATCCCCTATTCGCGAAAAGAGACCCTCCCAATGGCCTACGCGCATATTGGGACGTATTGTTATCGAACCTCTTTTTTAAAAAAAATTTTCACCCTGCAAAAATCTTTTTACCAGGAAACTGAAGATCTTGAACAACTAAAGGTGCTAGAAAATGGCCATACCATTAAAATAGCTATTGTTGAAGAAACAGTGCTCGGGATCGATACACCTAAAGATCTCGAAAAATTAAATGAGATCTTAAGCCTATGTCGCCAAAATATATCTTTATCACAGGTGGAGTTGTTTCCTCTTTAGGGAAAGGCCTCACAGCAGCCTCCATCGGTCTACTTCTTGAAAAATGCGGACACAAGATTGCCATGCTGAAGTTGGATCCCTATTTGAACGTGGATCCAGGTACGATGAATCCTTTTCAGCATGGAGAAGTCTATGTGACTGACGACGGAGCTGAAACGGATCTTGATTTAGGTCATTATTATAGATACACCGACTCACTTCTCTCTAAAGCATCCAATATCACTTCCGGTCAGATCTACGAAACAGTAATCAAAAAAGAAAGAAAGGGCGAATATTTAGGAAAAACGGTGCAGGTGATTCCTCACATCACGAACGAAATCAAAGGACGTATCCTTGCTTGCGCCAGCCAGACAAATGATATAGATGTGGTCTTAGTAGAAATCGGTGGTACTGTAGGAG
>CAYVDU010000198.1:0-3290 GCA_964450765.1 uncultured bacterium
GTACTGTAGGAGATATTGAATCTCTCCCCTTTTTAGAAGCCATTCGACAATTTCGCAATGAAAGAAAAGCCGATTGTATCAATATTCACCTAACATACGTTCCCTATTTAAAAGCGGCCGGAGAAGTCAAAACAAAGCCTACGCAACATTCAGTACAAGTTCTTCGAGGAATCGGTATTTTTCCGGATGTTATTTTGTGCCGATGCGAAGAGACTTTATCGAAAGAAATTAAAGAGAAAATCTCTCTTTTTTGTAACGTCCCGGAAGAATCTGTCATTGATGAAAAAGACGTTGAACAAAGCATTTATGAAGTGCCTTTAGATCTTCACTCTCAAGGTCTTGACGCAATGATTTGCAAAATGCTTCATCTCAATACAAAAGAACCTGATTTTAGCGATTGGGAAAAAATGCTGCATGCAGCAACCCATCCAGAAGGGAAGATCGTTGTTGGAATTGTTGGGAAATATCTCGATCATCAAGATGCGTATAAGTCTGTCTTTGAAGCGCTTCACCATGCAGCAATCGCATCGAAAGTGAAACTTGAAATCCGTAAATTTGAATCTGACCGAATTGTCGAAAATGGAACGGTTGAAAAAGCAATTCAAGGCTGTGATGGATATGTTGTCCCTGGGGGTTTTGGAGAGCGTGGATGGGAAGGGAAAGTGCTCACTGCAAAGTATTGCAGGGAAAACAAAATTCCTTATTTTGGCCTATGCCTTGGTATGCAGATTATGATCGTTGAGTTTGCACGTTATGTTTTAGGGCTAAAAGAAGCTCATTCAACAGAAGTCAACCTCAACACTCCTCATCCGGTGATCTCTTTGCTTTCTGAACAAAAGAAAGTCGAAAACTTGGGCGGAACAATGCGCCTTGGCGCCTACCCTTGCGAGCTTGAAAATGGGAGCATCTCTTATAAAGCTTATGGGCAAAATCTCATCTTTGAAAGACATCGCCATCGTTATGAATTCAATAATGAATACAAAAAAGCATTCGAAGCAAAAGGGATGCTTTTTGCAGGACGTCTTCATAAGGGGTCTCTTTGCGAGATTTCTGAATTGAAAGATCATCCATGGATGGTTGGGGTACAATTTCATCCGGAATTTAAATCAAAACCTTTAGTTCCACACCCCCTCTTTCGCGATTTTATCGCAACTCTAGTGGGTCTTAAAAAACAGGATTCATGGGAAAAATCGCAGCCATTGACTTCGGTCTAAAAAGAATTGGGATCGCCATTACGGATGCATCCAAAAAAATGGCGCTCCCTCTAACAACCGTATCAGGGGGACTTGCTTCTGTTGTTTCTGTGCTACAACCAAGGCGCTCAGAGATAGAAAAAATTCTCATTGGACTTCCTCTGCATATGAACGGAAAAAAATCGGAGATGTCTCTTCTTGTTGAAGCTTTTGCAAAAGAATTAGAAAACGCTTTACAAATTCCAATTGTATTAATTGATGAGAGGCTTTCTAGTAAACAAGCAGAAACTCATCTTAAAGAAGCAAACTACCGACGCAAACAACGGGCAGAGCATCTTGATCAAGTGGCAGCGACTCTTCTCTTAGAAAGTTATCTGCAACAAATGTCCTTTTGAATCCACTATAAATGGAGTTTTGCAACTCCCTCTATAGACGAGATTGAAAATTTTGGCGCGTCCAGAGGTACTTTCAGCCATTGAATGCACCAACATTTTCAAAAAGCATATCGAAATCTAAAGTAAATCCACTATCCAGGTTGAAAAATTTCCTTCAGAAATCATCTTGCAAAATGTTCAATAAATATATATAGTCCGGAGTTTAAGCTATGCAATATACAACTCAACACCCATTGGAAGAAGAGAACCGTCCTTCGAGAACGATAGATCCTTGCGCTGTTGTTATTTTCGGCGCTACAGGAGATCTTACAGGAAAGCGTTTGGCCCCTGCCTTATATAACTTAGGCAGAGAAGGAATGCTGCCTGCAAATTTTACTGCTATCGGCTTTGCTAGAAGAGAAAAAACGCACGAGAAATTTCGAAAAGAAATCAAAGAGCAAATCAATACATTTTCTCGGGTAAGGCCAATTGATGAAACGTTTTGGACGAATTTTGAAAAACAAGTGTTTTACCACAAGTCAGAATTCGACGATGACGATGGGTATCGATCTTTAGATGTGTTTCTTAAAGAATTGGATGCGCAATTCGCCACGCGAGGAAATCGCGTTTTTTATCTCTCTGTACAACCTAAATTTTTCCCGATTATCATCGAAAAATTAAAAAAACATGGTCTTCTTTACGATAGTCACAATAAAGACAAATGGTCTCGTGTTATTATTGAAAAGCCATTTGGAAGAGATTTTCAATCTGCAAAGTGGCTTCAGGAAGAAATCTCCAAATATCTCGATGAATCTCAGATCTACCGAATCGATCACTATCTTGGAAAAGAAACAGTCCAAAATATCCTTGTTTTTCGATTTGCGAATTCCATTTTTGAATCCATATGGAACTATAAGCATATTGACCATGTGCAAATTACTGTGGCAGAAGATATTGGAATTGGAACCAGGGGTCATTTTTATGAAGAAGAAGGGTTTTTAAGAGACATTTTACAAAATCACATGATGCAGCTTCTTTCTCTTGTTGCGATGGAACCCCCTGTTTCTTTAAGCGCGGCTGCCATTCGAGATGAAAAAGTAAAGGTATTGCAATCGATTCGTCCTTTTACAGAACATGACTTCGAGCACAATACCGTTCGGGGTCAATATGGAAAAGGATTCATCAATGGTCAGGATGTTGTTGGATACAGACAGGAAAAAGATGTCGATCCTAAATCAAATGTAGAGACCTATGCTGCGATGCGTCTTTTTATCGATAATTGGCGCTGGGCAGGAGTTCCCTTTTACTTACGCGGCGGAAAAAGACTTCCTAAAAGAGCAACAGAAATTGCGATTATCTTTAAAGATGCTCCGGGGGTCTTATTTCAATATGGAACTAAAAAAACAGATCCGAATATTTTGGTGATCCGCATTCAGCCTGATGAAGGAATTGCTTTAAAAATCAATTGTAAAGTGCCTGGACCAAGTAGTCCAATTCAACCTGTCAAAATGGATTTTCGCTATGGATCTTATTTTGGAAAATCAGCTCCCGAAGCTTACGAAAGGCTCATTTGGGATTGCATGATGGGAGATAGCACTCTCTTTGCAAGAGCTGATGAAGTAGAACAATCTTGGAAGATTTTTACGCCCCTTCTTCAATCTTGGGAAAAACAAACTTCTTCAAATTTTCCAAACTACACATCAGGTACTTGGGGACCAAAAGC
>CAYVDU010000199.1:0-3290 GCA_964450765.1 uncultured bacterium
AAAAATTACAGAAGAAACCCTCCTCGAAGAGGGCGACACGATTCTCATTGGAGAGACTCTGTTTTTATTTTCCGAGAAAAAAGTATCAAAGAAAAAAAACAGCAAAAAAGAAAAAGGCTATGAAGATATTTTTGCTGATCTAACGTCGGATGCCGGAAGTTCTGCTTCACAAGAAGAAAACATCCAAACGCCTGAAAAACCAAGCAAAGAACCTTCTGCCTACGACACCATTTTTGAAGATGTTGAAAATCTTCCGGAACTCCCCTTCCCCTTAGTTGCAGACACACCTCTTCTTTTAAAAGTGATTTCGGGACCCAATGCCGGCGCCGAAATCGGCATTGAAAAAGGACACACCTATATTATAGGAGCAGATTCCAAGACATCGGACATCATTTTCCAAGACCTCTCTGTTTCCAGATCTCACGCAAAACTCTCTGTGCATTCCGATGGGTCTATCGATATCGAAGATCTTGGTTCGAAAAATGGAACGACAGTCAACGGAACTCCCATTGTCGATAAAAAAATCATCACTCCCCAAGACATCATCGGCATGGGGACTTCTTTATTCTTGATCATCGATCGAGAAGCTCCTCAAGAAACCATTTACTCTCCTATTATAGCGACACAGAAAGCAGAATCACCTCTTGAAGAAGAAAAAACCACTCCTCATACCGAAGAGATCACAAAAAAAAGCTGGAAGCAAGAACCCATTCCGTCCCGATATTTAGTGATTGGAGGCTCTTTACTCTCCTTCTTCCTCATTGTTTTCTTCACTTTCTTTTCTCTTTTCAAATCGGAAGAGATTTCTGTGAAAGAAAAGCATCCAATGGCTCAAGTAGAAGAGGCTCTTGAAAAATTCAAAGATGTCCAGTTCTCTCTCAATGCTTCCAGCGGAAAACTCTTTTTAGTGGGCCATGTGCTCAGCAATATCGACTATCTTGAAATGCGCTATCAAATCGATCAACTCCCCTTCATCACAAATATAGAAGATAATGTAGTGATCGACGATGGTGTTTGCAAAGCAATGAATGACGTGCTCATCAGCAATGCAGATTTAAAAGGCATCTCAATACGCGTCACTAAACCGGGAAGATTCATCGCGACTGGATATCTTCAAACCAATGCAGAAATGGCATCCGCTCACGAATATCTCATGTTGAATTTCCCTTATACAGACCGCTTAGAAAATCAAATCATCGTCGAAGAAGCTCTGAACACAAAAATCCAAACACTACTATACTCATCAGGATTTTCCGCAGTCACCTTCCAACTCACCGGCGGCAGCATCATATTCAGCGGAGTTTTCAATAGCGACAAACAAAATGAATATGACGCTCTCATCAAAGAAATCCAAAATATTCCCGGCATCGTCTCTGTTCAAAATTTTGCACTTCCAACCACACAAGTGCCTGCGATCAACATCTCCAATCAATATAGAGTCAGCGGCGCATCTTGGCATGACAAGACCGGATATAACGTGATATTGAATGGCATTATTTATAATCTCGGAGATTCTATTAACGGTATGCAAATCATCCATATTGAAAGAACAACAGTTCTTCTCGAAAAAGATGGTGTTAAATACAAAATAGAATATACTCCGAATTATTTTACCCAGTAAAAGGAGGGGTATGTACGGTTTAGAAAAAGACAAAGAAAAAGATAAAGAAAAAGGAAAGCGATTTGCCTTTGATCTTGAAAAAGAAATCAAAGAAAATCCAAAAAAAGGCAAAGAGACCATTGAACTTGCTGAAAAAAGAATTCAAGAAATTAAAACACTCTTAAGAGAAGGAACCAACGAAAAAGATTTCGATCATCTTGGAACTCTTTTACTTGGCTATACTTCTTTACAAAAAGTACTCAAGCGAATCAAAACATAAAAACTACAGGAAAAAATCATGAAAGCCCCCGGACTTACACTCTCTTTTTCTTCCCTCATCAGCTCTTATAAAAAATTACAATCGCAATTGGTTAGCCAAGTCAAACATCTTTCCAAAAATTTGTGTACGGCAAACCCAGGATCCTTCATCTTGCTCCAATTCCAAATGAGCCAGATTACGCAGGTCGGCGAATCGATTTCCAACGTCATTGCGCAGGTCAACTCCGTGATTAACCACGCAGTACAAAGCCAAAGAACGAACTAATTAGACTTAAGGAAAAACTATGTCCATCAAAAAATACAAACAAGATTACATCCTTTTTTTAGAAGCCGGCTTTATTGCGGTCAACCAAGCCGACGAAGATGGCGCTCTAAAATTATTCAAAGCGGCAAGCCTTCTTGATCCGGAAAACACTCTTCCTAAAGTTGGATTCGGATACTTGCACTTACACAAGCTAGAGTTGACGCAAGCGATCCAAATCTTTGAAGACGTTTTAAAACAAGAACCTAAAAATGAAACAGCAAGAGCTCTTCTTGGATTATGCATGAGTCTATCTCCAAACCAAGTCGCTAAAGGGGAAAAACTTCTCGAGCAAACATCCAAATCGAAAGATTCTCTCATCAAGCAGCTATCCACCACAGCCCTTGATTTCGTTGAGAAATTTGTGAAAAAAACACCCGGTCCTGTAGGGAAAAGTAAATAATGACCATTAATCCACCCGATAAGAGCCCAGATAAAATTTTTGGAAGTAAACCTTTAGAGCCTGCAGGAACAACACCGCAAGCTCCCAAAGATTTTAAAGGCTATATGGACAATGCACAAAAGCCGGGATCAGGCCTCGCTGCGCAATCTACGCAAGGTCCGCAAGGCCCTGCCGGAGTCACTCCGAATGCATCGGCGCCCCCTTCTTTAAGTGCAATTCAAGCATCTGCAAAGGCTATGCAAGACAATCTTGGAACAGTAGCGCAGCAGCTCCAAACAAAAAACCTAAAGCTTCGAAGATCTCAATCCCATCTTCTTAAAAATAAACTCACAGAAGCTCAAAGCTACATTCGTCAGGCAGCGAGTAAAGTAGGCGTAGAATCTCCTCCTATGACAATGCCAAGCGGAGCCACTCCCATTCATCGATTCCTCGCCTATATTAATGACGGACAAAACCAACTCATCCAAGTGCAGCAAAAATTGCAACAGATGTCTGCCAAAGGACAGCAGTTAAATGCCGCAGAGATGCTCACCGTCACAGTCAAAATGAACCTCGCACAGCAGGAAATTGAATACTCATCAACGCTTCTTGGCAAAGTGATTGAGTCCATGAAACAAATCATGAACATACAGCTATAAGCGAGACTTATGGAGAGTTCACCTTCATTTGATAAACTCATCAACCAACTAGAGGAAGTGGAACTCACC
>CAYVDU010000200.1:0-3288 GCA_964450765.1 uncultured bacterium
GCCGAAAGGCATGCAGCTCTCGGAATATCTGAAGCTTGCTCGTGAGGCACTTACCCAACAGGTGCAGAGAGGCGTGATGTTTGCGCTTGCTTACAGAAATAGGATGTGACGGGAAAGAAGTTTACGTATTCGATCACGCAGCAGACAAACCTTGGCTCAATCATATTTTCCTGGAGCATCAAACTTGCTGACGCTTCCCAGTCACCACACGAGCCCGAAGCAGCGCAGGCTGCACCATCCGGCCCTCAGTTTTCGGTATATATTGCATATGAAATGATTTTATGAAAAAAAAGAAACAAAGTAAAAGTTTATGGCGACTTTTGATTCTGAATCATTTTTTTTTCTGGCTACTCATCATTTTTGTGTCGATTGCAGCGATTGCTTTTTTTTTAGTCCCTTTTCTAGTGGGGGGATCTTCATATAGCAGAGAAATCCCCCCTTTAAGTTACATCTCCATTTTCTTTTTTGTTTTGTGTTTTTGGTTATTAAATAAAAAAACGGGGATTAAGGAATAAAACGTTGATTTATACAAAAAGACACCAGAGATCTATTCTTTTTGCTGTGAACATTGGGAATGCCTTAGAATGGTATGAACTGGCTCTTTATTCTTATTGGGCGCCGACAATATCCAAGCTTTTTTTTGACCAGAGTTCTTCGAGCAATTTAATCATCGTTTTTCTAATTCTAGCCCTTGGTTATGTGGTACGCCCTTTAGGGGGGATTTTTTTTGGAAGACTTGGAGATAGAATTGGGCGAAGGAAAGCTTTATTGTGGTCTATTCTTTCTATGACTATTCCTACATTGATGATGGGTTTTTTGCCTACATACTCATCTGTTGGTTGGTTAGCACCTATTTTTCTCGGTGTCACACGTCTTTTACAGTCCTTTCCAGCAGGAGGAGAGCTTCCTGGTTCATTTTGTTATTTGTATGAAGTGGCTCAGACAAACAATAGAAAATATCTGACCAGTTGGGGTTTTGTTGGGAATCAGATTGGCTTCATGTTGGCTATGATTGAGTGTCTCATTTTTGAAAGGTTCTTTACTCCAGAAGATTTGATTACATGGGGTTGGCGTCTTTCTTTTCTTGTAGGAACTTTGATTGGTTGTTATGGGTTTTATTTACGTTATATATTGAAAGAAACTCCAGCTTGGGAACATTTAGAAAAAACAAGTAAAATTGTGAAGTCTCCTATATGGGAAGTGTTTTTGGCCTATAAAGGGAAAATCCTTAAAGGAATTGGATATTCTGCAATCACTAGTATTTCTTTTGGTGTATTAACAGCTTTTTTTCCTATCTATTTTCAGGAGAGTCTTGGAATTAGTTATGTAAATACTTTGTTTATTCTGATTTTTATTATTGTATTGAATACACTGCCACTTCCTTTTTTTGGGATGCTTGCTGATAAATACGATTATAAAAAAATCCTTGTTTTCTGTTCTGTTTTCATTGTCATATTAATGACGATGTTTTCATTTTTAAACATGAGTTCTCCCCTGGAACTGATTGTCTGTGTTGCATTGATTATTTCATTTTCTTGTCTTTATGCAATACTGCCATTTATTTTGACGGATTTGTTTCCTTCGTCTCTTCGTTTTACAGGGCTGGGATTGACGTATAATATTGCAGACAGTTTGGGCGCTTTTACCCCCGTTGCTGCTATTTATTTGTGGCATTTTGCAGAGGGGAAGGAGTTTTATTTTTGGATTTTAATAATGAGTGCTTTGATTTCACTGGGTACTTATTTAACTATTGATAATAAGAACAGACACCTTGCTGAGAAATAGTATTTTTCGAATATGTAAATAAAATTCGTTGTTGATCTGGGATCTTATTGGAATGTTTTTGTGTGTTTTTTGAGAATATATACAACAAATGGAGCTGTCTTACTTTCAGAATTCCATTGGTATCCTTCATTGTTACGTCCGAGAGGTAGGTGGGTTTTCAAAAGATCGAAGCCGGTTTTTTGAAAAAGGTCTTTATAATCTTGATCAGACCAAAAATAGTCGTGGAAAGTTACGTTTGCTTTTTTAATAAAAAGCTTTCTCGCGCTGCCGCTAATAGGGTTTTTGTTTTCAGGAAATTGTGTTTCATAGGATAGCCATTCACTGTCAGGTGAATGGAGAGCGGGTGTTCCTGTAACGATAATAAGAGTTCCTGTAGTTTTTAGAATTCTATGCAGTTCATTTAATGTCGCTCTGATTTCTTCTTTAGATGGCATTGTCAGAAAAACAAGGCTAGAAAATATGAAATCATAAGATTCATCAATAAAGGGGAGTTTGCCTTTTTCGATTTTACAATAATGAATTTCGTGATCGTTTTTACATGTTTCTAAAAATTGATGGCTGATATCCACACCGATCACATTGAGGCCGATTGATTTTAGAAAGCGTGTTGATCTGCCTGCGCCGCAACCGTAATCGAGTGTTTTTGTTCCTTGGACGTATTTATGCAGAAGCTCAGGTATGTCTCTAAACGCGAGATAGCTAGTTCCTTCGATTCCGAACTTTGAATAATTGACAATGTTCTGGTCAGGTTGGTTTGCATTTTGAGATGTTTTTTTTGACAACGCCTTGCTCCTTTTCATTAAGAGGGTGCTCATTTTGGTTGAGTCTTCTTCTGGCTAGGAACTTGTTGTTATACCATTTGTTTCTTTCTTTTGTAAAATTTTCTTTGATCTCTCTTTAACGAAAGGTATTCTATGAGTTATCTTTATATAGAGTGAAAAATTTTTTGATCGCGAAACGTGTCAGTAGCAGTGAAAAGACATCGATTTTGCGTAGTTTTTTATCTCGCTTGAAACGGATCCCTTTTGTATAAATGGGGACCATTTTTTAGAGAAATTTATGAATATTCAACCCATTCAATTATCTGCAAGGATACAAAATGGCGTTTCGTTTTCTGTGGATTTAAGGGATAGAGTTGTGAAGAAGGTAGATTCTATTTTTTGGGACACTGTTGGTGTATGTGCTGACATTGTTGAAGCATTCTCTCAAAATCCTTATCTCGCAGCAGTCTTTATTTTGACGTTATGCAATATTAGCACGCGATTAATCGTATGTTGTATTGCTGGAATGATTCTTTTGAAAGTAGAACCTTGTTAAAAATAGTGGTTTTTAGGAGAGAATTTATGAATATTCAGTCTATTCAATTATCTGCACGGATACAAAACGGTATTTCTTTTTGTGAGGATTTAAGAGATAGGGTTGTCAAGACAGTAGACTCTATTTTCCAAGGGACCGTATTTGTATGCTTTCACACGATTGAGGCTATTTTAGAGAGTCCTTATT
>CAYVDU010000201.1:0-3242 GCA_964450765.1 uncultured bacterium
TTTTTTGAGCCTATAGTGGATTCAATGATAAATTGCCTGTTTTGGTAAGTGCGAAAGCTGTCGAACTTCAACGATCGTAAGTTGTATAGTATTAACTAATATAATGTAGCTTGCGATCGTTAAAATTCGGCGTTTTGGCACTTACCAAAACATGGGATTTATCATTGAATCCACTATAGTCGATTGAATTTAAAATTACACATTTTGGCAGCGCCAAAGCTGTCGAACTTCAACGATCGTAAGTTGCATAGTATTAACTAATATAATGTAGCTTGCGATCGTAAAAATTCGACAGCTTTGGCGCTGCCAAAATGTGTAATTTTAAATTCAATCGACTATATATAGTGGTTTGCGATGTGAAAAAAAATATAAAAGAGATTTTTTTAGAAAAATCTACATTGGGTCGTTCTGAATGGACGATTGTTTTGTCTTTAATTTTTGTTTTATTATCGATCGTTCTAGCTTCTAAGCTTTCCTCGATTAAAAGCTCTTCTTTTGTAAAAGAGGTTCCTCTTTCTGTTGAGGCTTTTTGTTCTGTAACGGTGGAAGGTGCTGTTTCTCGGCCGGGAAGTTATCGCGTGCCAATAGGGACTTCGTTGAAAAAGATTCTTCGGAAAAGCTCTCCTTCTGTTTTTGCTGATTTGCGATTTGTTGATTTAGAGAAAAGAATGGATGGAGATTTTTTTTTAAAAATAGAGGAGCTGAAAGAGATTGAGGTGAGTCTTCGATATGAAGGGGGGGAGAGTGTTCAGTTGCAGGTTCCTGTAAGAACGAGGGTGTGTGATCTTAAGATGTACGTAAGTTCTTCTTCTGATCGTTCTTCTTTAGCTATGAAGAGTCGTCGAGTGTTGAGACCTTTCGAAGTTGTCGATTTGTCTTTGCAAAAATAGATCTTTTTGAATGTTTCTTGTTTTTCTGTAACTAGTTGACTTTCAGATATATATGGAATTTTGTGGAGAGGTTTTATATAAAGTGTTGTTAAAAATTCTCATCTCTCTTATGATCCTCATCCGATATTTAATTTGTTTGTTCTGTGTGAGCAAACCTGCACTTCTTTATGTTAGGAAGTGCTAGCGTATGCCACCCTAAAAAAGGGTTAAGCGCGCGAGTTTAAAAGTGTATTTTTCATTTTTTGCTTGAGCGACCTTTTTTGTGGTGGACAATTTTTTTGTGACAAAAGAGGAAGTCTATGTCGCTGACTTTGATTGGCCGGAAAAAGGGGATGACTCAGATTTTTGATTCTGAGGGCAAGCTCGTTGTTTGTACTGTAATTTTGGCTGAGCCTAATACTGTTCTTCAAATTAAGAGAAAAGAAACGCACGGATATAACGGCCTGCAGATTGGTGGTGTGTCGGCGAAGTCGGTAACAAAACCGATGAAGGGGCACTTTAGTAAGGCGCAATCTGAGCCTTGCCGTTTTGTTCGAGAGTCTCGTGTTGATTCTGTTGATGATTATCAGGTAGGGCAGAAGATTGATGCCAGCTTTTTTACAGGAACTCAATATGTAGATATTGAAGGTACTTCTAAAGGGAAGGGTTATCAAGGGGTGATGAAGTTATTCAATATGGCAGGGGGGCCTGGAGCTCATGGTTCTGGTTTCCATCGTCATATGGGTTCTACTGGTATGAGATCCACACCGGGTCGCTGTTTCCCAGGTGGAAAGCGTGCTTCTCGCATGGGAGGAGATCGCACAACTGTTCAGAATTTACGAGTGGTTGCTGTAAAAGGTGATTTGCTTTTGGTTGAGGGTGCGGTTCCTGGAGCTCGTAGCGGAGTTGTTTACATTCGTCAATCGGTTAAGAAAACCTCTAAGTCTAACACGATAAAGAAAGGGTAGAGAACTGTGGCTACGCTAAAAAAATACGATATTAGTGGAAAAGAAGTGGGTGTTATTCAGGTTGATGACGCGGTATTGCAAATAACTGCCCACCCGCAATCCGTAAAAGATTATTTGATCGCGATTCGAAAGAATGCGCGTCAGTGGTCTGCAAGCACGAAGACGCGTGCAGAGATCAATCGCACTGGTCGAAAACCTCATCCTCAAAAAGGTCAAGGGCGTTCTCGACAGGGGGATTTGGCTGCTCCTCAGTATAAAGGAGGGGGGATTGTATTTGGTCCGAGGCCTAAGTTTGATATGCACGTTCGTATTAATAAAAAAGAAAGACGTGCGGCGATTCGGTCTTTAATCGTGCAAAAAATTAAAGAGAACCGAGTGCATGTTCTGAAAAAAGAGGAAATCTCTCAGCCGAAGACGAAGATTATGGCGGCATTTTTTGATAAATTGGATGTTGCAAATCGTCGTATTTTGGTTCTTGGTGAAAGCAAGATCAAAGAGATGGGAAATCCTCATGAAAATTTAGTGAAGAGCGTACGCAATCTTCCAAAAAAGGAATGCATGCTTCTTCCGCAGATCAATGGATATTCTCTTGTGTTAGCGCAGGATCTCGTGATTTTAGAATCGGCGCTTGATGAATTTTTAGCGATTTTAGGGTAATTATGAAGAATCCATATGAGATTGTCAGGAATCGACGTCTGACTGAGAAATCACGAGTGTTGGAAAATTTACAACATTCGAAAAGTAATGCTTCCGTGAGCCGCTGCAAGTCTCCTAAGGCTGTCTTTAATGTTGATTCTAAGGCAAACAAGGTGCAGATCGCAGAAGCTATTGAGCAAATTTACGCGGACAAAAAAGTAAAAGTAGTGAAGGTCAATACGATCTCGATACATCCAAAGGCTCGTCGTGTACGAGGATTCTTGGGAATGACAGCAGGCTTTAAGAAGGCTGTTGTTACTTTTCGTCCGGGCGACAACATAGAAGAGCAAGTATAAAGGGAGTTTTTTTATGCCTAAAACATTTCGACCAGTAACTCCTGGCCAGCGCAAGTTGGTACTTCCTACGTACATTGAATTGGCTCCTGGAGAAAAACCAGCTCCAAAATCTCTTTTAGTTTCAAAGCGACGTACGAATGGCCGTAACCATAGTGGACATATTACCTGCCGTCATAAAGGTGGCGCTCATAAGAGAAAGCTTCGCTTGATTGACTTTAAGCGGGACAAGGAAAATATTGCAGCGACAGTTGCTTCTGTAGAGTATGATCCGAATCGATCTTCATTGATTGCTTTGCTTCACTATCGAGATGGAGAGAAGAGATATATTTTGGCTCCACAGGGTATTAAAATTGGGGACGGTCGCCGGAGAGAGCCCGCGATCGATCGAGGTCGTGACCAGACTACTGGCGATG
>CAYVDU010000202.1:0-3229 GCA_964450765.1 uncultured bacterium
TACTATGCAAGACTCAGCGAATATCAAAACCCGGAAGCATCCATCCATCTCCACATCCACTCTCCCGCACTTGCCAAAGGAAGCAAAGGTTATGTTTTAGGCTCTCTTTATTTAGATCACCTCACAGATGTCTTACATCCCGTCTTAAGCGCAGCTTCAAGCAGCGGACTCAATGCCCGTTTTGAAATTGAGAAAAACCATCTTCACCTCACTCTCACTGGATTTAGTGAAAAAATGACCTTGCTTCTTCAAGAAATTGTGCAAACAATGCCAAAATATCCTCCAAGCCAAGAAGAATTCAACCTTTACTATGCAAGACATGAAAAAGCGTACGCCAACGGTTCAAAAGCGCTTCCTGTAAAACAAGCAAAAGAATTACTGGTCTCCCTCATTAATCCAAGCCGCATTACCAAAGAAGAGCAACTCACCGCCCTTCATGAAATTTCTTACGAAGACCTTCTTTCTTTTCATAAAGATCTCTTCAGCAAAAATTACTTCTCTGCACTTTTTGCGGGCAATCTTTCTGTCAAAGATGCGGAAAGCTCCTGGCTGGACATTCTCCATCACTTAAGCAAAACCCCCTACGCAAAATCAGAACATCCTCAATCAAAAGCTCTGCAACTCCCCGAGGAAGAAGGGCCATTCATGATTGCTCAAGAAACGAATGCACAAGGGAACGCTGCCATTCTCCTCATTGATGAAGGGACATTCTCTTTCGAAAAAAAATCCGTCCAAAAAGTGCTCTCTGAAGCCATTCAAGAACCATTTTTCGATACGCTACGCACAAAACAAAAAACGGGATACATCGCGCAAAGTGGAGAAACGGAATTTGAAAAAAGACTCTATCAATACTTTCTCGTCCAATCGAACACACATCAACCTGAAGATCTTCTCCACCGCTTTGAACTCTTTTTAGAAGAATATAGACAAGATTTATCAACGCACATACCCCAAGAGAGATTTGAAACTCTCAAAATGACACTGATTGATTCTTTAAAAACACAAACTCGAAATATCAGAGATAAAAGCGCCCTTCTCGATACGCTTGCTTTTGATGAAAAAGGAAACTTCGATCTCATTCAACAAAGAATCAAAGCCCTTGAAAATTTAGATTACACAACATTCACCACGATTGCCGATGAACTTCTTTCAAGAAACAATCGCAAACGTCTAGCTATTCTTTATACAGGAAGAATCGCCGCTCCTTTTGTCTATCTTCCGACCACCGTTTTACAGCTGCCGCAAATTGCAAAGTATGCACCCCGAGATACTGAGAGGGTGTCTACAAATTAGGTTATTATTCAGAGATTTTATCGTAAATAATGATATAAGCGTTTTGCGCAGCTGTTTGTAAAGCTTGCTTTTGAGTGTCTGCGTAATGCCAAGTGATACTATCATCGTCTACATGACAATAGGCCTCTTGACTTGTCTCTGTGTTTATTTTTCTGACATAAGTGGTATAATGACCAAACTCAGCAGTCCCATGATGACAAATAACTGAACGAAGGCGATATTTCACACCTTGACCATCCACAAAATATTCTTTCGGCATCTCTAAAATTTCAGAAAGGCCTTCCACAGAACCTGCCAATCTTTGCCATCTTTCGTCAAAACGAGGAACGGATAAAACAATTTCTTCAGGTGCGCTTGTTAAAAGATGACGGTTCGCTAAAATAGGTATTCTTTCAGCTTTTACCCCTCCGTCACTAGTAATAACAAGGCGCTCAGATGTCAACTTTTGACCGTCTACCCTTTCTTCAAAATGTTTAAGAATCATGTCCTTTAATACAAATCGTTGACTCCCATGTTCTCGGCCCAATGCAACGTGTCGATCGAAAATGACAGGTCTTCGTCTCTCTTCCGGAATCAAGTTTCTCCCCCGAGGATCTAAGCATTTTTCAGATTGGATATAAATCGGGGTTTCATCTTCAGTAAAACGCAATAACCATCTTATGAGTTCATCCGCATCTTCATGGGTCAATGCCACATCACAATTTCCTCGCACTTCTTGCGCCAAAATTCTCAAGCGACCCAAAGCACACTGAGGAAAAACATCTCGTAAAAATAATTTTATATCAAAAGAACCCCTATCTTGTGACTCATAACCCCTAATCCATTCTAATAATTTATTGACAATTCCTAAAGACGCTCCCACTTCCGCCGTTCGCTGCATCCTTTCTAACGTTTGTTTTTTTCGTAAAAGAGATCCTTTTTGGCAGACCAACCACCCCTGAAAAACAGAATTGATAAAACAGTAATTTTTTCCAGGATTGGAAAGGCCCCGGCACAAAGTAAAAATTCCTTTAATCCTTAATTCTCGATCTGTTGCCGGATCATATTCTCGCAAAACAGGAGGTGGGAATGGGGTAGAAAATCTTGATGCTGAATCTACCTCTGGCGCCTGAAATGTTAAAGAATGAGCTGCCGCCGGCCCCCCTGCTCCACCTTGAGACACTATACCTGGACCGGATATCTTTGGAGCATCTTCTAATCTTGTTGCCGTTGTAAGAGAAGCAGGTTCAGAAACTTCCGTCTTCGTATCAGACGTAGCCTGTTCAGTAATAGACTGTTGAAATAGTGAAGAAATTTTTTGAATCACCACATAAGAAACAGTCGCAACTCCCGCTACAGCCAAAACACCTACAACAGTAGAACCTAAAGAGAAACCTGTCGAACTCACCATAAAACCAACATATCAAATATCAAAACTCAATTATATCATAAATCCATTAAAAACATAATTATTTATGTACGAATAATAAAACAATTAGTTAAAATATAACAATAAACAAACATAAAAGAGATTAAAAACCATGGCAGACAAAATAAACCCAAAATCCCAGACCACGACTCATGAGATGACCCAAAAAAAAAATCCATTCAACCCGTATGTAGAATCCCAGATACTCTCTATTAAAATGATCGCACTTAGCCTCTTTATAGTGCTTGCTGGGATCGCTTGTCTAACACAAGGCACACATTTTCTGGATTTGGGATCCTCTACAAGTAAAATCCTCGGTGGCGCTCTGACAGGCACAGGCCTCACAGCAGCCCTCCTAGTAGGATGGGCTTCTAAGCACCTATTTATCTCCCAACGCGACGCCAACAAAACCACATAAAAGTTATATATAGTGGTTTCAATGAAAAATTGCATAGTTTGGCTGTGCCAAAGCACCGAATTTCAACGATCGCAAGTTGTATTGTATTGAGTTAATACTATACAACTTGC
>CAYVDU010000203.1:0-3219 GCA_964450765.1 uncultured bacterium
AGGCTTTTTCATCTTGGTCGAGTTGACTTTACCCAGGCGCCTTTGTTTAATTTTAGCCAGTTGGTCGATGGATACCATTGCTATAATGCTCCGCGATACCTAGATCCAACTCCAGTAGACATAAAATCTGGCCCAATGCCGGGTGGGGGCGTTTCTTGAGCGGCTTTTTCTTTTTCCAATTCCTCTATCTCTTTTGGATCGAATCCACCCTCCCGAGCCTCTAAATCTACCTCGGTATTCATTGACCATCGATTTCCGCCAAACCGAGAAACAGCTACTTCTGCCGCATCTAAAACTCCGCGATCAAGGTAGATGGCATCTGTCTCGGCAACGATTTTTCTAACAAGAGCCTCTTGCTCTTCTGTGTTTTGCCAGAGGGGCACGAATTGGACCGACCAATTCTCTGGTTCGATTCCGGTGAAGGATCCATCTTTAGAGAGCATAATGTAGCGAGTGAGTTTTTCGAGCATTGGCTTGAGCTTAGTCTCTTGCTCTTGCTTGACCATATCGTAGAAATTTCGTACGTCATTATCTCCCGTGGAATTTAATCCTGCTGCACTTCTTCCAAAGAGCAAGGATACGGGGACGCCAGAGACCGCAGATAGAGCCAGCATAAAACGGTCGAGAAGCTCAGGGACGCCAGAGATGTTAGTGGAAGATTTTTCATATTTCTCCTGAGCATCCAATATCATCGTATTGGTTGCACCTTTGGTTAAATTTAAAATATCCAAACGCTTCATCACCTGATTATCAGCGCATTGAGAAGCGATCAATTCGGCGAGATTAGGAATGGACAAGGTGTAATTTACAAAGTCCTGCATGATGAGCCCAGCATTGGCAAAGGCGGTGGAGTAGTTTTTCAGCTCATTGTAAATTGACTGGATAAGAGGATCTCCCCAACCATTATTAAAATTTTGCTGCCTTGGGGGCAGAATTGACCAATCTGCGCGTAGAATACGCGAGTGGTGCACATAGAAGAGCGCACCAGTGCGTGTGTCATTTACGGTATAAACATTGGGGAATCCATAATTTGGGCTGTTGAGGTCTTTTTCAAATGTTCCATCGCGGCTAAATGCTTGGAAGCGATCGAAGACATGCAACCATTTCACATCCCTGATATTCTTCTCGTCGACCGGCTCCTCTAGAGGTAGGCCATCCGCAATGCCCATCACGCATAATGCGCCTCCATAGAGCCTTGCCCAGCGAAGCACTGTAATCAAGCTGTAGCTGGCTTTGATAGATTCCATTTTGGAATTGATCTTTTGATCTGAATCGCCTTCAATTTCCCACCCTTGCCTGACCATTTCAGCGGGGACAATATCCATGATACGGCGCGTTATCCCGTCGGATCGATAAAGCTGATCTAGCTCTGCCTGCTCAAAGATCCTTTCTATCCAAAAGTGCGAGTGTACGTTTTTGTCTCGTCCTCGCATTCCAAGTCCCGTGAGGACATTGACCCAACCGTCAGACTTGACGTTGCCGTCTTGATGGGGAGTGCGACTTTGCTCTTCTGCGGATTTTTTCTCGAAATTGTATGTACCCATTTTTCCCCAATATAAAAAATACAGTTGCCGGATGTTTTCTTGGGAAAATGGGTAGTTCAGCCTAGAAAATTGGCGTTTTTGAGTAGGTGGGTCTTTTAATTAGGCGACTTTTCTTAGTTGAAATCCATGTTATCACAGATATTCAAAAAAAAGAAAATGGTAAGCTTAGAAATGTTGCTATCTTTTGCTTATGCGATTTATTTTTGCCAACATGATTGCCAATAGAACTGTCTGAGTAACAAGAGCAATGATGACGATCCAACCAAAGATCTCCATACCCATGCAACAATTTTTCATCATGCCCATCATTTCGTTGTTACCTTGCATCATGTTCATTTGTCCGTCCATCGAAACCTCTTGCTGAAAGCTTTTGTCTCTTATTTAGTGGCAACCTTTGTGTTTATCGTCATCCTTGGATTTGCTTTTATCTTTGCGTAATCTCTTTATAAATGAGCCCCCGCAGCAACCAAGCATGCAAACTGCTAAAACAAGTACTAAAAGGATAGTTGTCCACTCCATACAGCGCCCTTATTTTAGTTTGCCATTAATCTTATCGGTATAGACTTTCATAATTTTTGTCTATTTAATCTCAGTGAATTCATAATCACAGATACAGAGCTTAGTGTCATCGCTGCGCTTGCAATAATTGGGCTGAGTAAGAGCCCAAATACCGGATAAAGCACCCCTGCTGCAATAGGCACTCCCAATGTGTTGTAGATAAAAGCAAACCAGAGATTTTGTTTAATATTGCGCATTGTGGCATGACTGAGCTTCCTGGATCTTGCAATCCCTCTGAGGTCCCCCTTAACAAGGGTAATCCCTGCACTTTCTATAGCAATATCAGTCCCAGTCCCCATTGCAATGCCGACATTGGCCTGGGCAAGCGCTGGAGCATCATTGATGCCATCTCCAGCCATAGCTACAATCCGTCCCTCGGCTTGAAGACGCTTGATAATCTTGTTCTTATCCTCAGGCAGTACCTCTGCTTCAATTTCATCGATATCCAGCGCTTTTCCTACCGCCCTTGCCGTTGTCTTATTATCCCCCGTTACCATGACAATTCGAACGCCCTCTTTATGGAGCATTTCAATGGCTTCTTTGGTAGAGGCTTTAATGACATCGGAAACAGCAAGAACTCCAGCTAATTTCTCATCTATTGCTAGATACAAGACGGTTTGACCTTGCTGGCGAAAAGAGTCAGCTTTTTCTAAGGTAACACCCAGATCGATCTTTAAATCTGAGAGGAGCGTTTGATTGCCAATTGCCACCGTTTTTCCAGCTATTTTCCCAATAACCCCTTTACCCGTCATACTCTTAAAATCTTCTATAGGCAGTAAGGATAAGTTTTTCTCTTTGGCCCTGGATACAATGGGCACTCCTAATGGGTGTTCACTAGCGATTTCCAAACTAGCAGCCAGTTGGAGAAGTTCATCCTCGCTTTTTTCTCCAAGATTGACAATCGTTGTTAGCTTTGGTTTCCCTTCTGTCAAAGTCCCTGTTTTATCTACGACAACAGTGTTTACCCTAGACATCATCTCAAGAGCTTCAGCATTTTTGATTAAAATGCCCGCTCTAGCACCCTGCCCTACACCGACCATAATGGACATGGGAGTGGCCAGACCTAATGCACAAGGGCAAGCAATTACAATTAATGATAATCCTCTTAATAGCCATG
>CAYVDU010000204.1:0-3201 GCA_964450765.1 uncultured bacterium
CCTTGAAGCCCTACAAAGGCGATACCTGCCAAAATAGAATCGATAGCAAACAGCAAATCGAAGACTTCAATAAAAATAACCGTGCGCCAAAACTGATCTTTTCCTTGAGTTTTTTGAGCCGTTTTTTTCTTTTTAAAAAAATAAGAGAAAGACAAATAGAGTAAATAGATAGCTCCAATGATTTGCACCCATTGGTATTGAATTAACAAGGCAACGCCGAAAAGAGCAAAAGCCCTAATAACCAATGCGGACAGAGATCCGATATAGAGAGCTTTTTTTCGTAAATGCTCAGGAAGACGCGCAGTCAAAAGACCTAAGACGATGGCATTGTCTGCGGAAAGAGCAATTTCTATAAAACTAAGAAAAAAGACTTTCGGGATATCTTCTAAGGAGAAAATTTGATTGAAAATCATTTCTATTCCTCAAAAAACGAGCGCCCCAATGGTGTGACACAAAAGCAATCTCGCTCTTCACATATTCCAGAAGCAACCATCCCCATTTCAAATAACCATTGCAATACTGTATTTCGAATGATGATTTGCTCTTGGGCGTCAAAGCTGGGAATGGTGTATTTCCATTGCTTACCCACGCGCTTTAACTTTATTTCTTGCTCTTGAGAGAAAGATACAGTGATTCCTTTTATAAATTCATCAAAAAAAAACCAATGTCCGTTGGCGACCCTTTTTATTGATTTTTCCGCTTCTCTGACTTTGTGGTCTTTTTCAAAATCTTTTGCAAAAAACGAATCTTCCGGATAGCGAATGGTGTTTTCTTCGATATCCATCATTTGATTGAATGGATGGCGATATAAATAAAGTGCTTGATCTTGAGAACTCATGTTGAGCCATTCTGTAGCTGTATTGGTTAGGATCAAGCGATTCCCTTCAACTGCAGCAAGCCGAATAAGCAGTAATTTCTCGATGCATTCTTTGATGTAGCAACTAGGTTGTTTAAGCGAGGCTATTTGAAGAAGAGGAATGAGCTGTTCTGATAAAGCATTCAAATTTTGTAAAAAAAGTGCATTTTTCTTAGCAAAACGAAGAATTGCAGATAGATCTTCTACAAAAGCAAAATCACTGTTTCTTTTACGGGCAATGATTTTAGAAGAGGGGATTGGATGAGTTTTTGTATCTCTTAAAAAACGCAAATATTGGTGCCATTCGTAAAATGGAGTTACAATCTCTTCCCACGAATCGTTAGCTTCATTTTTAACGTATGTTAAGCAGCAAACAAAATGAAACTCGAGCAAAAGCATAATTTCTTCAAAGGATCTGCGATCTAAATTATACTTCGCAATGAGCTCGCAGGAGCTAATCTTAAAATCTTCAGCCTTAAAAAGATCTCCAATTATTGATTTGATCTTCGGATCGGGAAAATTCAAATCCTCAAGATATCTATGGAAAATTTGAGGGGTCTGAAGATATTTTTCAATGATCGATTCAAAAATGTTATTTGAGGTTCTCGGAATTGCATACCATGAGGTCAAGAAATGGATAGGCACCTTACGTAAAAGTCCTTGTAAAAATTCCATATCCGGTTTAAATTCCGGATCAAAGCGCTTCATCTGACATTCAAAATACTTTCTGATTTCTTTATCCACGGTGACGATTTCATTGTGTATGGACAATAAACGAGCTTCTGTAAGTTTATCTAAAACATCTAACACATCTTTTTCTTCACAATCCAGGCTGCGAATCAATTTTTTGAGGGGGAATTTTAAGGGACTAAAAAAGATTTCTTGAAGAACTTGATGTTCAAAAGGTGAAAAATCTGCGATTTGCATTCGATATTGAATATCTTGCTCAAAATTATAATCGGCAAGATTTATTTTGTTTTTTCGGACAACGCTTAATTCTAACATACAAACTCGCTTTAAGAACCTGCTCTAATAAAATTTTTGTCCATTTTTTGGATGATTTTGAGCGATTTTCCATTCAAATTGCAGGGGGCATATCGACTCAGCTCAGCACAACCCAAAATTCGACCGAAACTTTTTACTAGGATGGGTTCAGGGCTGCAAATATATAGGATCTTCGTATTATGTTTCGAGTTATGTTTTTTAATACTCTCTTGACAGAGAAGCCTCCGTGCAGTATTTGAACAATTAGATCATGAAGAAACAAGTTTTTATCTTTTTTATTTTTTTAACCGGCTGCGTGTCAAACAATGGACTCGGAAGCTCTGCATTGGCTCATGATAATATTTATGGCCTTGCCCAAGTGCGATTAGGGATGAATGAATCAGAAGTTCTTAAACTAATGAATAAACCATATAAACAAAAGAGTATTGAGTATCAGGGAAATGAGTATGATTTTTGGTTTTACGTTACAAGGCCCGTTGGGTTAGGGCAGTCTCATTTAGTTCGGCAGAACTTGACTCCATTAACTTTTGAAAATGGACGACTGATTGGGTGGGGATTTGATCATTATGATTATGTGATGGCAGAAACCAAAAAAAAGCCCCCTGAAGAATCTGCGCCAGCAACTCCCTCAGCCATTAAGAAACAAGAGGTTGATGAAGATAAGGGAGTTGAAAAAGCATTAAAATCGTTAGGAAAGCCTGGAAATAAAGGATCCTTGCCTAAAACAACTCCTTCTTTGAAAAAGGCATTCAATCCGAGTGAGAATCCTCCGATTCCTCAGTCTTCGGTAAGTATGTCTTCAAAACCGGTTAAATCTCCTCAAAAAGATGAAAAAGAAGGAGAGGGAGCAGAGTCTCCTTTAGATGACGAAGATAAAAAAATGCTAGAGGATGAAAACGAACAAAATTTTGATTTCTGGTAGCTTGAAATTCAATGAAATGCGTTTTCTCGAATCCATTTGACCCCGACCCATTTTTCTCCTTGGACTACGGGAGCGCCTCCATGTAGGCTTTGCGGGTCGTCTTTTCCCTCTTTTGTTACATTATAAAAAAGAATAGCAGCCCCTCTCTTGGGGTGGACAGAGACTTTTGCCAAAGGAAAGATCGTTTCGCCTCCGGATTCAGTGGTGTTTAGATATACAATCATTGTCGCCACTCTTTGCCCACCGCGGCGCAAAGTTTCTTCGCCACCCGGATGCGAGGCTGTAAAATAATCATAGTGAGGTTGATATTCTCCGCCGATTCCATACTTCAGTATTTGCAAACCTTCTCCGTTTTCAATCGGTAATTTTGTAATTTCAGCGATGGTTTTTTCTATTTTTATTAAAATAGGATCAGGGG
>CAYVDU010000205.1:0-3186 GCA_964450765.1 uncultured bacterium
TGATTGAAGGTCATGCAGATGAAAGAGCGTCTGCTAGCTACAATATGGCCTTAGCGATGCGTAGAGCGAATTATATTCGTTCTTTCCTAGTGAAGCATGGTGCTGATTTGAATCGCATTTATACAATTTCTAAAGGGAAAGAGAGTCCAGTTGCTTTAGGGCATTCTCCAAATGATTGGAAGATGAATCGACGTTCTGAATTCAAAATGTATCAAAAATAATGTTCCAGCGAAATCTTATTTACGTTTTTGTTTCTCTCTTTTTCGCTGCTTGCTCTCCTTTAAAAACGTCGTTTCATGATGAGGGGCACCAGTGGGAGCTTACGATTCATGAAGTTCAGACGAATTTAGATGATTTGCGTCATGATTTGAATTGTTTCCGCGCCGAAATGCAAATTTTGGATGGAAGGGTTCGATGTTCTGAAACGGCATTGAGTTCTATGAAACAACAAGATCTTGAAAAACAGCAAAGCAAGATAGAGAGAATCAATGATCTTGTGCAATCTTTGGAGAAGAAATGGACGCTTTTCGAAAAAAAGAATGGATTTGATCGAGAAGAAATGGGTCGATTCGTGAGTTATACGGAAGAAACGAGTTCTGTTTTGACGCAGTTTAAAAATCGCATTGAAGAATTGGAAAAAGAGATTATTTCCCAAAATCGTCGCTTGGAAGTTTTGGCAAAATTAAAGGGGAATATTGAGGTTTTGACGCAATCGCTTCAGTCTCAAGCGACCAAGTCATATAAAGTGCGCCCGGGAGACTCTTTAGATAAGATTGCCAAAATGCATAAAACGGATGTGGTTCGTTTGAAGCAGTTGAATCGTTTGAATAGTGATTTGATTGTCGTCGGTCAAGAATTAAGCATTCCTGAATGAATTCTCAAAAACAGCAAGCAATTGGCATTTTTGATTCAGGTTTAGGTGGATTGTCGGTCATGCGTGAAGTGATGCGGCAGATGCCTTCTGAGGATATTTTTTATTTTGCAGATACGGCCCGAGTTCCTTATGGAGGAAGGTCTGCAGAAACAATCGTTGAATATGCATTGGAAGCTGCTCAATTTTTGCAAAAATTACCCATTAAAATTTTGATTGTTGCCTGTCACACGGTAAGTAGCCGAGCTCTTTGTGTTCTTCAGAGTAGGTTTTCTATACCGGTTGTTGGAATGGTTCAGGCGGGTATTGAAGATCTATGTCAGAGCTCTTATCGGCGTGTTGCTATTTTGGGGACGCAGAGTACGATTGAATCGGGTGTGTACCAAGATTTTTTTCAGAAACATCGTCCGGAAATAGAGGTCGTTCCTATTGCGTGTCCTTTATTTGTTCCTATGATTGAAGAAGGGTTTTCGGATCATCCTGCAATGGAGTTGATTGCGCGCCATTATTTGATCCCTCTTGTGGCACTTCCTGTAGATGCGGTATTGCTTGGATGCACACATTATCCTTTGATTCGGCCGCTTTTGCGAAAAATATTGGGCGATCATTCGATATTGGTAGAGCCGGCTTTGAGAGTTGTGGGTGAGACGAGGGCATCTTTGCAAAAAATGGATCTTTGGCAAAAAGAGCGTCCATCAATGCGCACATTTTATGTGACAGATGCTCCTGAGAAATTTCAAAAACAAGGTTCTTTATTTTTAGGTTCGAGTTGTATAGAGAATATTCACAAGGTTTCCTTGAAAAAAATGAAAGTCCATGAAACTATTGAAGCGGTTGTGGGGGCGTGAAGAGAAAATGAGTCATAAGAAGCGCATTTTGATGATTGAAGATGAAGAAGATATTGCAGCTCTTGTTAAATTACAGGCGGAGATGTCTGGATATAAGCTGCATGTAGAAGTGGATGGAATTAATGGATATCGCGCTGTGGAAAGAGAAAAGCCGGATCTTGTGATTTTGGATGTGATGCTCCCTGGAGAAAATGGATTGGATGTTTGTCGTAAACTAAAGTCAAATTCAGAGACAAAGGGAATTCCTGTGATCATTTTATCTGCAAAGGGAGATGAGCTGGATGTTGTACTAGGGCTTGAATTGGGAGCCGATGATTATGTGGCGAAACCCTTTTCTCCAAAGGTGCTTTTTTCTCGTATTAAAGCCGTTTTGCGCAGAGGCAAAGAGGTGGATAAAGCCGTTAAAACGGTGAGATTTGGGGATTTTATTTTAGATGTGGAAAGATACTTGCTTCGTTTGAAAGAGAAAACATTTCCATTAACTTTGTCAGAGTTTGGGATCTTGCGTCGTTTAGTTTCAAATCGTGGTAAGGTTTTAACTCGTAACCAGTTGTTAGATGATATTAATAATGACGATTCTTTTGTTGTAGATCGTAATATCGATGTTCATATTGCTTCTTTGCGTAAGAAATTAGGTCCCACATTTGATTGGATAGAAACCGTTCGAGGTGTTGGGTATCGTTTTCGTGAAGAGATGGGGTCCTACCATTATGCAGAAGATCGTTCTTAATCAAGTAAGACTGCAAATAGGACATGCTGTTTTTTGATGGCCTCGTGCAGGACAGAATTGTCTTGCAAAGTAGATGATTTGAAGATGAAGTTTGTTCCATTTGCTTTTGTTAAAAAGTTTTTTTAAATCTGCTTCCGTTTGTTTTACGTTTTTCCCAGATGAGAGCCCCCATCGCTTTGCGCATCGATGGATGTGAGTGTCTACAGGAAATGCGGGTAAATGAAAGGCTTGAGAGAGTACTACTGAGGCTGTTTTGTGTCCTACGCCGGGTAGTTCTTCTAATTCTTCAAATGTTTTAGGAACATGTCCTTCATGGTTTTCGAGGATGTCAAAAGAAAGTTGCCAAATCGCTTTTGCTTTTGCGGGGGCAAGTCCGCATGGACGGATGATATCTTCTATTTCTTTGATAGTGAGCTTGATCATTTTTTTAGGGGTGTCCGCTTTGTGAAATAAAAGAGGAGTGATTTCATTGACTCTTTTATCTGTGCATCGCGCGGATAAAAGGACTGCAATGAGAAGAGTGTAAGGATCTTTGTGTGTGAGGGGAGTCGGAGGATGAGGATAGAGTGTATTTAAGATTTTTTCGATTTTTTGTGCTCGTGTTTTTTTGGATAAGCTCATGAGGCCTCTTTCGAAATTAAGGGGTTATACCATTCGTAGAAAATAAAGTCATATTTGAGCTGCGTTAAAGCGCCGAAAATCGAAGAACATAAGTGGCATTGTATTGATTTAGGCTC
>CAYVDU010000206.1:0-3152 GCA_964450765.1 uncultured bacterium
TCTGCCCCTTCCCTTTCTTTTTCTTCTTTTTTCTGCGCTTCTGCGATTCTGCACCTCTTGTGCGCTGATCCTCTTCTCCCTCCCCCTTCTTCTGCCCCTTCCCTTTCTTTCTCTCTTCTTTTCTCAATTCGATCACAAAACCCGAGTGAGCACTTGATCAAAAACAGTCATTCCAACGATCATGAGCAGATATGACCTGGATCCCTCTTAACGTACACTCCCAATTTTCTATTTTAGACTCCACTTTGTCTGTCGCTGCCATTGCAGAAAGAGCAAAAAAAGAAAACATTCCGGCAATTGCTCTTACAGATAATGGAAACCTCTATGGAGCTGTCGATTTTTATAAAGCATGCAAAGCCGCGTCCGTAAAGCCCATTATCGGCTGTGAAATTTGGATATCTCCCGCTTCTCGCTTTGAAAAGAAAAAAACCTTTGGAATTCCAAGCGGTTTCCCTCTTGTTTTACTGGCAAAAAACAAAGAAGGTTATCGCAACTTATGTAAACTCTCATCCAGCGGCTTTCTCGAAGGGTTTTATTATCAGCCTCGCATCGACAAAGAAATTTTAAAAAAACACAAAGAAGGACTGATCTGTCTGACAGGCGCTATCGGAAGCAGCTTGGCCCATTTTATTTTGGGGAAAAACACCCAAGAATTAATGAATGAAATCCTTTGGTACAAAGACGTTTTCCAGGATGATTTTTATTTCGAAATCCAAAGGCATCCTCTCAATACCGATGACATTAAAGAAGGATGGCTCTTACAAAAAACTAAAGACTATGTCAGAAATCAAAACGAAATCAATGAAACGCTCATCGCAATTGCCAAAGAGAAAACCATCCCGTTTGTCGCTACAAATAAAACCCACTATTTAGAAAGAGACGATTTTCTTGCCCATGAAATTTTGCTCAATATCCAGTCCGGAGAACCGCTGGAAATTTGGGAAAGAGACTCGATGGGAAATCCAAAGCATCGCATCTTAAATCCAAAAAGAGAAGTCGTCCCAACAAGAGAACTCTATTTTAAGACGCCCAAAGAAATGCAAGAGCTCTTTTCAGATATTCCCGAAGCCATTGCAGAAACAATCAATATCGAAAAAAAATGCAACTGCGAATTGGATTTTAAAACAAAACATTATCCCGTTTTCATCCCTCCTCATTTAGAAAACACAACATTCACAAAAGAAGAAAGAGTCAAAGAAGCAGAAAAGTTTCTTTACGATCTTTGCGCTAAAGCAATCCCATCTCGCTACTCTCCTGAAATCCTAAAACCCATTCAAGAAAAATACAAAGACAAAGATCCTCTTCAAATTGTCAAAGACAGATTCGAGTTTGAATTCAAAATTCTCTCCTCCAAAGGAATGGTTGATTACATGCTCATCGTCTACGATTTTATCGCGTGGGCAAAAAAACAAGGCATTCCAATAGGACCCGGACGAGGATCTGCCGCAGGATCCATCATTTCGTATCTCTCCGGAATTACAGATATCGAACCGCTCCGTTTCCATCTCTTTTTTGAAAGATTCATTAACCCAGAAAGACTCTCTTATCCTGATATCGACGTCGATATCTGCATGAACAGACGTCAAGAAATCATCGACTATGTCACAGCAAAATATGGCAAAGATAAAGTCGCACAAATCATTACATTCGGAACCATGAAAGCAAAAATGGCCATTCGTGATGTGGGCAGAGTTTTAAACGTCCCTCTTTCCAAAGTCAATGCCATTGCCGCCTTAGTTCCCGAAGATCCAACGATGACTCTGGAAAAGGCCTTTGAAATCGATCCTGAGCTCAAAAAACTGATGGACACCGATGAAGAATCCCGCCGCGTGCTTGAAATGGCTAAAAAAGCAGAAGGATCTATTCGCAATACAAGCACCCATGCAGCAGGCCTCATCATTTCTGAAAGCACAATCACGGACCATATTCCAGTTTGCACAGCCAAAGATTCCTCCATGATCGTCACACAATATGCAATGAAGCCCGTTGAAAGCGTAGGAATGCTTAAAATTGACTTTTTAGGCCTTAAAACTCTGACATCTCTTCAATTGTGTTCAGAAGAGGTGCGAAAAAACACCAAAAAAGAGATCTACTGGAACCTACTTTCTCTCGACGACAAACAAACCTTTGACATCATCAATCAAGGGAAAACCCTAGGTATCTTCCAGCTTGAGTCAGGGGGAATGGCAGACCTTGGAAGACAACTACATATCGACGTCTTTGAGGAAATCATCGCGGTTCTTTCGTTATACCGCCCAGGCCCTATGGACATGATCCCCTCTTACATCAGCCGAAAACATGGAAGAGAATCCATTGAAATAGATCATCCTTTGATGAAAGAAATTTTAACAGAAACCTACGGCGTCATGGTCTATCAAGAGCAGGTCATGCAAATTGCAAGCGCTCTTGCCGGATATTCTCTCGGGGAAGGGGATGTTCTCCGTAGAGCCATGGGAAAAAAAGACAAAGAAGAAATGGCCAAACAAAGGCAAAAATTCCTCGAAGGCGCCATCATAAAAAACATCGATGCAGATACTGCCGGCAGGATTTTCGATAAGATTGAGAAATTTGCCTCCTACGGCTTTAACAAATCCCATGCTGCTGCCTACGCTTATCTGTCGTATGCAACTGCTTATTTTAAAGCGCATCATCCCAAAGAATGGATGGCGGCCCTAATGACGTGCGATCGAGACGATACAACAAAGGTGGCCAAATTTATCGGAGAAGCGAAAGCTCTTGCAATTGATGTTCTTCCTCCTGATATCAACGAATCAGGACAGTTTTTCTCAGCAACAACCCAAGGAATCCGGTTTGCCCTTTCCGCAATCAAAGGAGTTGGATCTAATGTGGTGGACACCATTTTAGAGACAAGAAAGCAAGCCCCTTTTAAAAACCTTCATGACTTTCTTCAAAGAATCGATAAATCTCGTGTAGGAAAAAAACAAATCGAACTTCTCGTCCAAGCAGGGTGTTTTGATTTCACAAAATGGTCAAAAGACGCCTTACTCATCAGCATTGAAGCCATGTTTGAACATGCTCTTAAAAATGATAAAGAAAAAGCGCTCGGCATCATTAGTCTTTTTTCATTCATTGAAGAACCTACATCTTTCAACGAACCTCCCCAAGTATTGAATCCAACGCCAAAATCTTCC
>CAYVDU010000207.1:0-3147 GCA_964450765.1 uncultured bacterium
GAAGAAGCCACATTTGCAATGACAATTAAAGACAAATGGCAAAATAAGGGTCTTGGGACTAAACTCATGGATAAAATTTTGTCGATCGCAAAGAAGGAAAATGTTCATCATATTGCAGCCCAAATGCTTGATGAAAATTTTCAAATGCAAAAATTGGCAAAACGAGTCGGATTCTCTTTAAAAAAAGAGAAGCATATTGTATTTGCGGATTTGTATTTAAATGAGAAATAAAGTCATTTACTTAACTTTGGTTAGTATATTGCCGGCCATTGTTATTTGGATGTTAGAAAAGCCCGAGGCAATTTCTTTAAACGCCTGGCATTTATTTGCTATTTTCGTAGCTCTTGTAAGCGGCGTCATTTTGCGGCCATTCCCAATGGGAGTTATGGCCCTTTTCGCGTTAAGTGCAGCCACACTCACTCGTACATTATCTTTTGAAGAGGCTTTTAGTGGTTTTAGTAATGAAATCGTATGGCTTATCGTATTTGCTTTTTTTATTTCTCGAGGAGTTTCTGCGACAGGATTAGGCAATCGACTCGCCTACAAAGTGATGAGTGTTTTTGGAAAGCACACCTTGGGTCTTGGATATGCTCTTGTGATGACGGATTTAGCTTTAGCTCCGACTGTACCTAGTGTAACGGCTCGCATTGGCGGAATTGTGTATCCAATTTTAAGATCTGTTGTCGATCTTTTTGGAGGAAATAAAAACCCTAAATTGGGGGCTTTTTTAACACAAACAACGTTTCAAGGATCAACGATTACAAGTGCGATGTTTCTCACTGCAATGGCAGGGAATCCTCTGATTGCTGAATTAGCGAGAGAGCATGGGATTGAAATTTCGTGGGTAAAATGGATGATGGCTGCTATTGTCCCCGGCATTATCAGTCTTTGCATTGTTCCTTATGTGCTCTTTCGTTTTTTTTCTTTAGATAATCAAAAAAGTCTAGATATTCAAGAAATGGCAAAAGCGCATCTAGATAAAATAGGGAAGGTAAGAAAAAAAGAATGGATCATGTGCTTTACTTTTTTGCTCTTAATGATTCTTTGGATTTTGGGTCCCTGGATTGGTATGAAGGCAACGATTGCGGCTCTTCTTGGATTAGTGATTCTTTTTCTCACCAAAATTCTTGATTGGAAAGCAGTTCTTGAAGAAACCGCAGCATGGGATACTTTTATTTGGTTTGCCACATTCATCAGTTTTGCGTCCTATTTAAGCAAATTCGGATTTACCCGGTGGTTTGGAGATATGATCACTCATAACATGCAGGGTTTAGGTTGGGAGATAGGATTTCTTTTGCTCAGCCTATTTTATTTTTATTCTCATTATTTTTTTGCTAGTTGTGTGGCCCATATTGGCGCTCTTTACATTCCTTTTTTAGTGGTGGCTATTGGCATAGGAACTCCACCATTTTTAGCGGCTCTTGTACTTGCTTTCTTTAGTAATCTGATGGGAAGTTTAACGCATTATGGTGCAGGGCAAGCCCCGATTCTTTTTAGCGCAGGGCATATGACGATTCTTGAATGGTGGAAAGCAGGATTTGTGATCAGCGTTGTGAATATTCTGATTTGGTTTTTTGTTGGAGGATTGTGGTGGAAAGTTCTCGGATTTTGGTGATTGTTGAATCATTTCCTATAAATCCATTAGAATCGTTGCCATGACTGATCTAGAGAAAAAAGAAGAGATAGTAAGTAAAGATTTTATTCGACGCATTATTGAAGATGATGTAGCAGCCGCTCGCAATGGTGGTAACGTCGTGACTCGATTTCCTCCTGAGCCCAATGGTTTTTTGCACATTGGTCACGCAAAATCCATTTGTTTGAATTTTGGAATTGCAAACGAATATAAAAGCGTTTGCCATCTTCGATTTGATGATACAGATCCAACAAAAGAAGACGTCATTTATGAAAAAGCCATTCAAGAAGACGTACATTGGCTTGGTTTTGATTGGCAGGGTAAGCTGTTTCATGCGTCCAGTTATTTTGAGAAAATGTATGAATATGCTCTTCAACTCATTCAGGATGGTAAAGCATATGTATGCTCTTTAAATGAAGAAGAGATACGGCGTTATCGTGGAACTGTGACCACTCCCGGAACTGTTAGCCCTTATGCCAAACGATCTATTCAAGAAAATTTGGAACTATTTCAGCGAATGCGAGCGAAAGAATTTCCTGACGGGGCTCATGTCTTAAGAGCAAGGATCGACATGGCGTCATCGAATATGAAAATGAGAGATCCTCTTTTGTATCGAATTCGACATGCTCATCATTACAAAGCAGGCGATCAGTGGTGCATCTACCCAATGTATGATTACGCACACCCTATTTCAGACGCTATCGAGGGCATTACCCACTCCATCTGCACTTTAGAATTTGAAAATAACCGAGAACTCTATGATTGGGTCTTAGACAATGTGAAGGCCAAATTCCCTTCAAGACCTCATCAATACGAATTTGCAAGACTTGATCTTCAGCATACGGTAATGAGTAAACGAAAATTGCTTCAGCTTGTTGAAAATAAATACGTTGATGGATGGGACGATCCTCGATTGCCAACGATTGCGGGTCTTCGAAGAAGAGGATGCACTCCTGAGGCAATTCGAAAATTTTGTGAAATGGTAGGTATAGCCAAGTCGAATAGTTCTGTGGAAATGGGGCAATTTGAATTTTGTTTGCGTGATGATTTAAACGCAAAAGCTCCTAGAGTCATGGCTGTTTTAAAACCTTTAAAAGTGGTGATTGATAATTACCCGGAAGAGGAAACAGAGTGGCTTGATGCTTCCTATTGGCCTCATGATATTGGGAAAACAGGGTCTCGAAAAGTTCCATTTACTAGAGAGATCTATATTGAAAAAGATGATTTTTTAGAAAATCCACCTAAAGATTTCTATCGATTAGCTCCTGGAAAAGAAGTGCGTCTTCGCTATGGCTATTGCATTACTTGCACTCATGTGGAAAAAGATCCGGCAACTGGCGAAGTAACAGCAGTCCATTGTACCTATGATCCTGAAACAAAAAGCGGTAACGCGCCGATAGGGAGAAAAATTAAGGGGACAATCCATTGGGTTTCTTCCAAAGCAATCCCGGCGGAAGTCTGTTTGTTCGGGCCTCTTTTGAATGAATCGGCAGCATCGGATGATTTTTTATCTC
>CAYVDU010000208.1:0-3109 GCA_964450765.1 uncultured bacterium
ATGGAAAATCCAATGGGTAAAAAGTCTTGTCTAGAGAAATCGATCCGTAAAGCTTTTGCTGAGGTGTCGTCGATTTCAAAAGGAGTATCAGAGAGCTGTGGGATGGTGATTTTTTTCCATGAATTTGGAACGAGAAAACTGATTTCATCGGAGAAGTTGTCTGCCTGGATTGCATCAAGTTCTGATTGGCTGATTTCGCTTAAATTAAAGGTGAGTTTTAAGCCTCTAGCTTTCAGTTTTTTGACAATTTCTTCGGGTCCATTGACAGTGACAGAGAGTTGATATGGCCATACATCTAGGAATTGATATCCTTTTGGCGATTCTCCGGTAGGTTGAGAGATGATGACTGGGATTTTTTCTGTGATTAATTTTGTCTGTTTGATGATGAGTTCTTGAGGAGAGACTTTTTCAATCGCTTTGGCAAGATCAATTCTTGGGTCTGTGCAAAAAATATTTTTTCTAGAGATGTTGGCAATCCATTGGTTGGGTTGAGATGTTGCATCGATGACGACTTCCAAATCTTTTGTGGCAAGTTCATCGAGAATTTCTTTGTTTCCTTGCACATTGAGATCGATTCTTTGTTTTAATCGTCCATTGTCTAACATGCCTTCGACGGTTTTTCCTGTGGGTAAATTGACAATTCGGACAGGAATATTGGACAGTGTTTTATTGATAGTCATTGAATGATGGATGACGAACCAGATGACGGTTGCCAATAGAATCGAGACTAATTTTCTTTGCCAATGATCGATAAAAAGTTTTTTTAAAAAAGAAATCACGTCTTTAACCACTGAATGATATTAAATTTATCGCGCGGACCTACTTTAGGCGGAGGATTAAAGATACTGCGGATAATCCCTTTAAAGCGATCGATTTTTATACCGCGTGTCATAATCCCTTCTCGTGCAATGGATACTTTGCCGGTTTCTTCGGACACGACAATCACGATTGTATCACATATTTGGCTGATGCCCAGCCCAGCTCTGTGGCGCGTTCCCATAGATTTGGTGATTTGCGAAGACTCTTCTGCTAGGGGTAAAATGGCTGCGGCAGCGAGAATGTGTTTGTCTTTGATGATCACTGCGCCATCATGAAGAGGAGTACTATTTGCAAAAATTGTCTCAAGCAATTCAGAGGAAAACTCTGCGTTTAGAGGAACCGCTTTGCGTGCATATTCATCAAGAGAGTCTCCGTTTTCTAAAAGGATCAGGGCTCCTATTCGTTTTTCAGACATCCGATATACGGATATAGCGAGTTGATCGAGGGTTTTGTCGAATTCGGTCATTTCCCTTTGCCGTTTGCCCTTAAAACTAAGCTTGGACAACGCCATACGAAGTTCTGGTTGAAAAATGACGATGATGGCGACGACAAGGACATTCCCGATTAAGACCATCATCTTATGAAGAACGGGAAGATTAAACCAACTAGAGGCTCCTAAAATGACTAAAAAAGCAAAGAATCCTAAAACGAGATCCATCGATTTGGTGTTCCAAAAAAAGGAAAGAAGGTAGTTGATCATGATTGCGATGATCGCGATCTCTAAAAGGGGCATGATGTGGAACATCTGTTGTATAAATTTTTTATGCTTTTTTTCATAGCCTTTTATCCTGGTTGGCATAATCTTTGCAACATCGGATTCTGGTTATGTGTTAAGTGATTGATTTTTAGTTTTATGAGAGTTTTCTTGTTTTGTATTTATGTAAATTTTTATTTTAATTGTTGTTTTATTGTGATCTTATTGTGCTTATATCTGTTATATCGGCTTTTTTTTTATGTGTATTTCTAGTTTTTCTTTTGATGGTAAAATCAGTTTGTTGCCTGAATTTGACTCTGTTGAATTTGCGTTGTCATACATTGACCTCACTCTTCAGAAAGTGTCGGGGTTTGCTTTGCATTTTTGGAGTGAGCAAGAGCCGTTGGGACCTTTTGTTGAGCAACTCTGTTTGAAGGAATCCCAGTCGCGAAATGTTGTAGTTCAGGAGTATTTTTAAGGAATCAAGGAGAATTCGACATGAAAAAGGTCTCGCTGCTACTCGGTTTTCGTGTTGGGATTCTAGTTCTTTGGTGGGTGAAAGAAGAGCGAGAGTGCAAAAGGCTGTGATCTTGTCTGAAAATGGCAAGGAAAACGTTCCCCCTCTTGTCGTCTGATGTTTTTTAATTTTTTAAGAATGAGTCGAGGCCTGTTGCGTAGCGTAGCTGATAGTGGGCAAAGATGAGATCAAAGGTAGCTTTGTTATTTTGGTTTCTGGCTTGAGCTAATTGGTTGACTGAGTCTCTGTATTCAAGTGGGAAGATTTTTCCAAATTGCAGTTTTTCTGCGGCTTGTTCTCTTGCTAGTTCTGCGTAAGAAATGGCTGCAGAAGAGGAGAGATACGCCATGATGCTTTCTTCGAGTTGATAGAGTCCATTTCGGATTTCTACTTCTACCTTTTGATAGTTTTTGTCGTAACGGATGCGAGAAGCCTGCGTAACAGATTTTGCTTCCTTAATTTCATGCTCTCTGAGGAGGCTGTCAAATAAATTCCATGACAAAACGAGCCCCCCGGCCAAATGATATGGTTGATGATTAAACGGCTCAGTTCCGAGGTAAACGTCGTTATAGGAGTATCGGACGTATCCATCAATTTTGGGTAAGTAGTGACCCTGCTTTTCTTTTAAATGTTCTTTAGCGACCCCGATTTGTAATTTGCTTTGTTGTAAGTCAGGGCGGTATTTCAGTGCTGTTTCTAGATATTCGAGAACTTCTTCTTCTGAAAATAGGACCAGCTGTCTTGCATTTTCTAGTTTATCGATGTGGTTTAAAAAGTCTTGTGTGGAAGGCATCTGGATCCCTTGATAGTGATATCTGGTTTCCATTTGTTGGAGCTTTAAAGAGATTTCGGGGATGGAAAAAATAGGGATTTTTTTTTCTGAAAGAGAGATCTTTGGTTCTAAAAGAGGATCAATTCCTAAGGTGAGGATGAATGCGTTTCTGGCATTTTTGAGCTCTTTTAAAGTCAGATAATAACTGGAAATGGCATTCGAAAGAGCCACTTTGCTTTGATTGACTTCCAAGATGGTTGAATTTCCGGCCTCTAGCCTTTTTTGTTCTACATCAAGTGCAAAGGAG
>CAYVDU010000209.1:0-3094 GCA_964450765.1 uncultured bacterium
GCAGGACCTGCAAAAGGAAAATCTATTCTTGGATTTCACGATTTATCTGCGTTTATCAATAGTTTGAAAAAACCTCGCCGCGTGATGTTGATGGTGAAAGCTGGCGATCCTGTAGATGAGTTTATTGAACATATTTTGCCTCTTCTTTCTAAGGGAGATATTATTATTGATGGAGGCAATAGCCTTTTTACAGATACAGAGCGCCGTTATTCTTCACTCAAAGAAAAAGGTATATTATTTATCGGCACCGGTATTTCCGGTGGAGAGGAAGGCGCTCGTCATGGTCCTTCTATTATGCCAGGAGGAAACCCCGATGCATGGCCTCACGTAAAAAACATTTTTCAGGCCATCGCAGCTCGTTCTGAAGATGGTATGCCTTGCTGTGATTGGGTGGGCAATGGGGGCGCAGGTCATTACGTGAAGATGGTTCATAATGGAATCGAGTATGGAGATATGCAGCTGATTTGCGAGGCGTTTGATTTCTTGCGTAAGGGGGCTCATGTTTCTTTTGAATCTCTTTCTTCTACGTTTTCTGAATGGAACAAAGGTTTTTTGGATAGCTATTTGGTTGAGATTACTGCGGATATTTTCTCGAAAAAAGATACAGATGGGCGTCCTCTTTTAGAAAAAATATTAGATACGGCTGGGCAAAAAGGGACGGGTAAATGGACAGGGATTGATGCGTTGGATCGCGGTATGCCTCTTACGCTCATTGGAGAGGCTGTTTTTGCTCGCTGTCTTTCTTCTTTAAAAGAAGAGAGGGTGACTGCAAGTTCTCATTATGCATCGCCGTCCTATTCATTGACGATTCCAAAGCAAGAATTAAGTGCTGCGGTGTCTCAAGCTCTTTACGCTGCAAAGATCATTAGTTATGCGCAAGGGTTCATGTTGATGCGTAAAGCCTCCGAAGAAAATAAATGGAATTTGAATTTCGGTTCTATTGCCTTGATGTGGCGTGGAGGTTGTATTATTCGAAGTAAATTTCTTGGAAAAATTAAAGAAGCGTACGATAAGAATTCTCAGCTTTTGAGTCTTTTGGTGGATCCGTTTTTTATTAAAGAAGTGACGAAGTGTTTACCTTCTTGGAGAAAAGTGATTGCCGAAGGTGTTCTTTTAGGCATCCCAATGCCTTGTTTTTCGACGTCGCTTTCTTTCTTTGATGGATATAGAAGCAAAGAATTGCCGGCAAATCTGTTGCAAGCTCAGCGCGATTATTTTGGTGCTCATACATATGAGAGAGTGGATGCTCCCAGAGGAAAGTTCTTTCATACAAATTGGACAGGAACAGGTGGTTCGGTAAGTTCTAGTACGTATAACGTATAGTCGCTTAAATCATATTTGATAGCTTCTGGCTAGCGCGGAAGCTGTCAAATATAAATTAAACGATTATATAATATTTTCGGTGCACATGGGAAAAAAGGGGCGTTATCCCTATATTGTTGCTATATTATTGACACTGGCCTGTGTAATTGCCCCTTTTGTTGTATATCATTATGTGCAAAGAAAAGACATCCTCTCTGTTTATTCTCATTTAGATCAAAATCCTCGCCCTATCCAGAGGACATTACCTGAAAAGGCGGATCAAGAATACATTCGCATACTGTCGATTGATGGAGGGGGCATTTATGGAATTCTTCCCATTCATGTGCTTGATTACTTAGAAAAAGCTTCGGGACGCCCTGTTAGTGAATTGTTTGATTTAATGGTAGGTACTTCGACAGGTTCTATTCCGATTGTGATGCTAACAATACCCGGAGAAGATGGAAGGCCTCGTTATCAGGCAAAGGATGCTTTATTTGTTTACAATCATCAGGCTCCTAAAATTTTCTACAGTCCATGGTATAACAGTCTCTTAACATTGAACGGCGTGTTGGGACCGAAATATGTGACATCATCCCGTTATGATTTATTAAATTCTTATCTTGGGGATCTTTATTTTGATCAATTGATTAACAATGTTGTGATTCCTGTGTATGACATCCAGGAGAAGGATCCTCTTTTGTTTTGTAATTGGAAGAATTCCGGTCTTCAAGATGAAAATTTTACTGTGACAAATTTACTACTGTCTTCGATTTCTCCGATTGCTTTGTTTCCGGGTGTTGTCTTTGGATCGAATCATCAACGCTTTTTTCTTGCAGATGCTGGACTTTGTGTGAATAACCCGGCGCTTGCGTCTCTTTTGCTTGCTATGAAGATGTATCCCAATAAGAAATACATTTTGGTCTCTTTAGGAACGGGAGCTATCAAAGAAATTACTTCGCCAGCAGAAAAGATGGTCGATTGGGGGTCTATGCAATGGATCCAAGATCTTGTTCCGATTGTGATTGATGGGAATATGAAATTTAATAACTTAATGATTCGTAAACTTTTCTCCTCAAAATGGCTTGATTTTTATTATTTTAATATCGAGATTAAGGGACAAAAAGATTCCATGGACGATATTTCAGAGAAGAATATTAAACGCCTTAACAAGGCAGGAAAGTCTATGGTTAAAAGAAATAAAGTAGAGCTAGACAAGTTAGTGATGCGGCTAGAGCATCCCTAATTATTGATATCCTTTAGGAGACCTTTTGAGCTCTGAATTTTGGGGATGGTTCAAGATTGTTCGGGAGATAAAATGATGCTGATTTCATTCGTCCTTTTTGCCATAATGGCCCTCGATTAGGGTCTTCTTTTTGTGCTCTGGTGATTTGATCCTCAAATCTCCTTCCCATAGAAGCTGTTGTTAAATTCCCGTTTGTAGAAATAGTGCTGTTCCGGAACAATCGTGCAAGATCTTCTGGTAAAAAGGAAATATTGGTGTTGATGAAGTCTACGGTTCTTAAGTTTTCAGGGTAGTCTCCAGGAAGAGATTCTAAGGCTTTACAGTTATAAATTTGGAAGCGGGCGAGAGTGGATGGTAGGTCTGGAATGTATTTTGCATTTGGGCAATCATTAATTGTAAATTCCCAGAGATTAGGAGGTAGATCCCCTGGTTGAAAATTCAGTTTTCGACAGTTATCAGCTAAAAAAGAAGTGAGGGTTGATGGAAGTATTGGGGTTGATTTAAGATGGGAACAATCTAAGAGCTTGAGTCCGGTGGCTCCTGGGGGTA
>CAYVDU010000210.1:0-3068 GCA_964450765.1 uncultured bacterium
TAGAAAACGTCCGTTTGGAAACAATATGGCAGATCCCGTTGCATTGATTTGATCCTTTTCAATGTGGATAGGAGCAATGATCCAATTTTCTTGAATTTCTTTGGATCCATTGAAGGAAAAAGAACTGGTCTCAAATGGAAAAGATTTTGAAGAAATGGATCCACTGATTTGAATGGATTCTTTTCCTTTTCGATTTCTTTTAAACTTAAAATTGCCCTGGAGATCTGCGCGGATGTTTTCTGAGATTTCTACATCTTTCAGGGAGATATTTTTGAAATTGAATTTGAAAGCAGAAAAAGAAGGGGATTCGTTGAATGCTGCTTCTTTATTTTCTTGGTCTTGTAATAACTTCCAACGGATGTGATTGGCTTCTACTTTTGTGAGCGTGATTTCTTTTTTTAGTAAATAAAGAAGGGAGAGTTCTGCTGAAAAAGTATCGCATTCAATGGAAAGGTCTGATGATTGAATGGTGATGTTTTCTAGTTGAATCGACGGGATTAGATTTGTAATTTTTCCAACTCGAATTTGAAAGCCAGAGTCTTGAATGGCTTTACTTAAGTAATCTTCAATTCTTTGTTTAGCATACGAGCTATGTAAGAATAGATTGACGCTGCCAAGAAGGAAAATGAAAATGAGGATCGTAATTGCTATTTTTTTCATTAAAATGCCTGCCCAATCGATGCATAAATTTCAAATTTGTGATCAATGCCTTCTCTCCTGTCCAAGGGAAATCCGATATCCAGTCTGAGAGGACCAAAAAAAGCAAAATAACGCAAGCCTACACCGACGGATTTAAACCATTTTGCATTGACGGAAGGAAGTTCATGGAAAGTTACAGTGCCAAAGTCCATAAAAGGGACGATGCCAACATTTTTCATCATGCGAATACGAAGTTCAACGGATGAAAAAATGGCAGATCTTCCGCCAAGTGGTTTAGAGCCAATGGTCGGACTGACTGATTTGTAGCGATAGCCGCGGAGTTCATCTTCGGATCCTCCCAAAAATAATTTGGGAAGAGGAACGTTTTCTCTTTTTGTTCCAGCAATGGATCCGCATTGAAGCCGCAGGGCTAAGATCCATTTTTTGGCGGGGGTTAAGGGAATGTATCCGGTTGCTGTGAAACGTTGTTTGACAAAGTGGACATTTCCGTGGTGTAGACTTTGATAAGGCGTGGCAGAATAGGTGAGAGTATAGCCTTGTGTTGGATTGATGGGGTTATCTGAACGGTCGTATTTTCCAAAAATAGGGAGGCCAATCAGAAAGTATTCTCCATTTGCGGCGCTATGAGAAACATTGATGTGATCGATTTTGAGTCCTGCGGAAACTGTTTGTTTAGGTGTGATTTGACGTTCAATGTAATTGGCAAAGCGGTACATAAAGGCGGTATAGGGATAAATTTTTTCTTGAGAAATTTCTCCAAGCGCGCGATACGTTTGATCGAATTGTAGAAAATCCGGTTTTTTATAAGTGACAAGACCTGCGTAATACTTTTGAGCGATATCCGCTTTTAAGGAAATGATATCCCCGATTCCTCCGATATTGCGATGCGTCCAAGAAATCGTTCCTCCAAAGCCGTCAACAGTTCCATAAAAAGCACCCAAATTGATTTTTTTGTGCTTTGCTTCCGTAATTCGCATCTTGATCGGAAGAGCCCCTGTTTCATCGAGGTGTTCTCCATGAGAAATAAGGACAGAGCTAAATAGTTCTGTTTTGAGAAGTCTTTCTTGCGTTTTTTGAATCAGATCAGTGTCATAGACTTCGCCCTCTTTCCAGGAGATTTTCTTTTCGATAAAACGAGGTTTGATGTCTTTAATTCCAAACAACGTGATGGGTCCAAAAGTGGCAAGGGGACCTTCTTTGACGCAGCAGGCAGCATTGACAGAGAAATTCGCCATATCTACTTCGACTCTTCGTTTCTCAATGGATGCTAAAGGGTAACCGCATCTGGAGAGTTCTGTGAGAACTTGAAGTTCGGCATTGATAATGCTGGTAGAGAGTGCAGGGCTTCCAATTTGTAGACCGAGTTGTTCTTCAGTGAGAGGACAGCATCCGAAGATTTCTGCAATAGAGTTGCAGTTTCTATTGTATACTTCGTAGGATTGAAGTTTGAATTGCTCTCCTGAATTGATGATGATGTCGACTCGGAACTCATGATCGATTGTTTCTATTTCTGAAGTAATGGATGCGTTGTAATAGGCATGAGCGCGAAGAACTTGAATAAGATTTGGTATGTCTGCTGAAATGCGGTAGCGAAGGCCATTGATAGAGGCAGGAGGACGATGCTGCAAAGAAACTAATTGCGATGCATCCAAGATCGATTGAAGCGCTGCTGTATCGCTTAGACCAATAAAGCGTACTTCATAGGAAAGAGCTTCTGCTAAGGAGGGAGCTAGAAATAATAAAAAATTTGCGATGAGTAGACGTAATGAGTTTTTGGAAAATGCCTTTTTTCTGCGTACAACACAAAGAAAACAGGATAGACAAGATGAATGATCTATCTTGTTTATCCTGCCGCTTGCGATCTTGCATATCCTGTTTTTTTTATCCTGTGTACAGGGCTTTTTTATTGGCATGAGCTTTTATTCGGATATTATAGACTTATATAGTTTCTTCACATAAAATTTATTGGTTCTATTTTATAGTCGTTGATCACTTCCAGAATCAATGATGTTGAGTGGTGATGTATGAAGTTTTGGTTCCTTTTTGTGTTTTCTATTTCTCTTTTTTCTCATGAAGAAAGTCGGTTGTTTTCTTTGCCTTCGTTTCAGGTGAAAGAAAGGTTGTTTGAAGAGAAGATCGGAGAGGATGAGATTGTGATTTTTGAAAATCCTTTGTTCGGTCGTGTTTTGTCTGTGAATGGAGCTCTTAGAAAAACGGCAAAAGATGAGGCCATGTATCACGAAATGTTGGTGCATCCAGCTCTGCTCACTCATGGAAAGGCTCTTTCTGTATTGATTCTAGGAGGGGGAGATGGGGGTGTTTTGCGTGAAGTGACACGTCATAAGGAAGTCGAAAAAATAGTTCTTGTAGAGCCTAATATTCGCCTTGTGGAAATTGTAAAACAATAT
>CAYVDU010000211.1:0-3064 GCA_964450765.1 uncultured bacterium
GTTTAATTGCTGCCACTCAAGAACATGTCGTAAAAAACTTTCAAAATCTCGGGACTCATCTTCAAAATTATTTATAGAAGATTCTGAAGCGGACGTTTCCTGAGACGCTGAAGAATGCGTTGTTGTTCTAAAATCAGATTGTTCACCTGCTGTATCAGAAGAATTTTGCCTTGTAAAAAACGAACGAAAAACACTTGCAATACCTCCAACGAAAGATACATTCGCTAAAGACTCTTTGAGTTTTGTTAAAAAATCAACATCTTCACTATTTCCATGCCCACTATAAAATGAACTATCCCCATTCGGAACTTGACCTAAAGGGCTTCCTTGAGACGGGTGATTCTCGCCTAATTGCGTAGATCGGAAGGGGTTGCTTATTACTAAAAAATTCTCATCATCTTCATCATCTCCTACAGTCGGATCTTGAGCAGATCCCTCTGAAGAACTTCCTTGAGAACCGCTATTTCCTCCTTGTCCTTCAGTAGAAAAAGGACTGCTTCCTGGCGAAGAATGAGAAGAACCTTCATTTCCTGACTGTGACAAATGGTGTGAATCACCTGATCCTACGCCACCAGCAGATCCATCTGAAGCACTTCCTTGAGAGCCATTATTTCCGCCTTGTCCTCCAGAAGAAAAAGGACCACTTCCGGGTGGAGAATGAGGAGAACCTTCATTTCCTAACTGTGACAAATGGTGTGAATCGCCTGATCCTACACCACCAGCAGATCCATCTGAAGCACTTCCTTGAGAGCCATTATTTCCGCCTTGTCCTCCAGAAGAAAAAGGACCACTTCCAGGTGGAGAAGAAGGAGAACCTTCATTTCCAGACTGTGGCAAATGTTGTGAAGTATCTGATGGATTCATTGGGGCAGTATTCAGAGAAAGATCCCCCTGATTTTCATCACGAAATTCACCAGATGTAGGATCAATCACTGCCTTTAAAGCTTCTGAATTTCCCGATTTCTGATCCCACATTAGATACCAAGCTGCAAGAGCTCCTGAAGCCACCATTCCCAAAATACCAACCAATCCTAAGCCGCGATCTATTTGACCTTGCGAGAAACCAGATTCTTCATTCGATAACAATGGAACGACAGAGGCCTCGGATTGTTTTTTCAACTGATTAAACATCTCTTCTTTCAGATGTAAATCTTTCATTGTTTCAGACAAACGAACTTGAGACTCTTCAATCAACTTTTGTGCATTCTGTAAATCACTTACATACAAACGATCCTCATTATTTCGATCATCGCGAGAATCAAGCGGTGACACTGGATCTTTGATTTGACCCTGTCTCATAGTTCGAAAAAATTCACGCAAAAGATAGAAAGTAGAAAACACAACGATACACGCCGCAGCAACAACAAATAAGCCGAGAGGAACTCGGCCCCAAGAAAATCGCGCTGCAAGCGTAGAAAAAAATGACGAAGAAGAAACAACTGTTAAAGGCGGAGATACAACTACGGAGGAAATATTTTGAGACAGATCTACAATCTCTGTTCCAAGATCAACAATTTCCTTCCCCTGACTTAATACCTCTGTAGAAGGGAAGACTACACTGGCTACATCTCCAATTGTCGACAAAACTTCTTGAGCAACTGTGACAACTGTACTCGCAGTCTCTGCAATGACAGGAACGACCTTACCTACAAGGGAACCTGCTATATTCACAGGTTGATAAGGAGGGATAACCGAGGGGCCTAATGCTAAATGAATTCCAGACAATCAACACCATTACGTTCAGAAACTCGCATCATCCAAATCATGGATGAAATCTTTGATTATTTTTTGAACGCAGAGTATAAACCACTCCGCTGATTTCTTCCCGAAAAACTTGAAATACGAGATGTTTTTTTTATATCAAATTTGATAAACAATTTTTGAGTTGAACTGCATCAGACAGCCGATTCTTCATCTTTCTTTGATATCAACCGCTCCAAAACGCAAAGACGTCGACGCAATAACAAGCGACGCGCTGCAAGAGGAGGGTGGGAGTCAATGAATACCATATTCACAGCATATTGGATCCATCCTAACAAAAAGGACCAACACTCTCTTGCTTGCAACCCCATCCGACAAAGACTTTTCTCAGCCTCTTTTAAAACAGACGGATTATTGATAGATCGAGTTGCTTCAAGATCTGCTTTCCATTCACAAAAAAGAGCCGTCATTGTTTGAACCAACCACCCCCCCCCTAAAACCCACAAAGATGACCCTAGCCAATTGTGAAATATCTGATTCGAAGGAAATATCATTGAAAGAAAACCCAATACGCCACAGAAGTAACAGGCAAATCGAAATAATCGACGCGTATGAAAGAACCAGGGCAGATGCTTCCCACGAACATGGGCAATTTCATGACGCGCCAGCCACTGCCATGCTTTTAAACCATCATCTTCAGGATGATCATAGGGACGCCCTAAAAGAGCCCCAGAAACAAGAACATAGACGCGATTGTTCCATGAAAAGACAGCGCAGTGCTCAATACGAGCTTCTTTTGTAACAACGACAGAAATTCGCCCGGCAAACTCTGGCAAAAGTACATTAAAAAGAGCGCAAATTCGATTTCTTTCTTGTAAAACAGCTTCAACAATCTGAGGATTTGCAGATTGATTGGATCTCAATCTCTCTTCATATTTCTCTGCTGATTCCAACCATTCTTTAGCTAGCGCAGGCCTTGGATCCCACATCCACACAAGACGAGATAAAAATTTATTTAAAAAAACCATTTTTCAAGAAAATTGAATTAAAAACACCACTTACAAAAGTTTTGTAATCCGGATATATAGTGGATTCAATGACAAATTGCACGCCTTGACACATCCAAAACATGCAATTTACAATTGAATTCACTATAAAGTTTGAGACTTGATGGATTCGAACCATCGACCCTCTCATTAAAAGTGAGATGCTCTACCCCTGAGCTAATGCCCCAAACCAAACCCATTTTTTTTTAGAAAAATGAAGTTAGGTCATACACTTAGACTTGAGAGTTAATCAAGAAAAATAAAAAGCTCTTTAAATCCACTTTTTTCGACGAAACATATAGAACTGAAAAAGCCCT
>CAYVDU010000212.1:0-3036 GCA_964450765.1 uncultured bacterium
TTTTACAGCTTTGAATCTCGTCAGAAAGCCGATTCTTCAACTGTCTTCGGTATAATTCAGTTTTCTTTTAGGAGGCCTTTCAACTAGAACGGACATGCCCTTAGAAAGCGTAAATAAACTCGATCTCAGCCTGCTTGTAAATCATGTTCGGACCTAATCCTGTATGATGAGTCTTACTATAAGGATCTAAAGTCCACGACATTTTAACGTCTGATTGTATCGTTAAGTTATCAGTCAAAGCATAAAGGCCATCCACCTCAAAACCATAATAGTTTCCATTTCCGGCTGCAGTTGCTTTTGTTGTAGGACCTCCGCTTCCACTGTCATTGATTGTGTAAAGACCCAATCCATTCACATTTCCTCGCCCAATCCCTAAGATGTCAAATGAAGGAACCGCCTGAGCCTGCACCCATTGAAAGTTTGCATCAATCGCCCAATCGTAACGTTTTTTCACTAAACCAATAGACACACCGGTATACCAACCCCAATTCTTCTTCCCAAAGGCCTGACCAACAATACCAGCGCCTTCCAACGGATTATCCATAGCGAAATGGTTGACTAAAGCAGCTCCATAAAATTTAATAAGCCGCCGCCCAATCCACTCTGGGAAAAATTGATACGATGTTAAAAATTGAGAAATCAAAAATCGATATCGCAAATCTGCTAAATAATTAAGACGCCCCGTTAAATTACTCTCATTTTGATCGCCAATACCATACCAATCAATCAATGAATACTTCATATTCAAACCGACATTCGCAATGCGAAGAGCCCCAATTTCCGTAACAAGCCCATAATGATTGGTTTTATCATCAATGATAAAAGCACCCAAATTTACATAAGTATCGCCAACAGAAGCGAACGCCTTACTAAATCGGAACAAAACACCATCAAAAATCGTAGAAAATTCAATTTTAGAATCGAAAACGTTAAAAAGATATCTTCGTCCGATTTCTGCATCCATAATGAATGTATTTCCAGGAACAATTCTTCCCCCTAAATACGCCTTCTCTAACTTAATGCGATTCACAGTTCCTGAACGCTGACCCATATCATTGTCAAACTCCAGTTTGATAGCTGCCCAAGTACGATCCGTCCGATAATCCAACATCAAATTCACTTCAACGTCCCAAGCAAACATTGGCTTGCCTTGCGGATTCACAGGAGATCTCATTTGCTTTCCATCGTCTCTCTCGCTCACGGCTTGAAATTCCGTACGAACCTCGCCGCTAAGAGATAAGTCTCCGCCAATCTCTCGCATCGTTACCAAGCGTTTATCTTGCAGCCAACGACGCAACGCGTCCATATCCTTGCTAGTACTATCCGTTTTTTCATCAAATTGCACATCCGGAGACTGCGCAATGGTGGGGGCCGACTGAGATACTTTAGATTGCGAAGGAACCTGAGCAATTAAAGGGAATAAAATACAATAAAAGGGAATCAACTTGATCAACTTCATACCATTTTCGCCTTGTGAAGGGAAAGAGTATAAGGATGTCTCATTTAATCATCAAACTCTAAAATCGAAGCTGGAAAGACAATGAGACGCCTTCTTCAAACCAACCTCTCCATTCTAAATTGAGTAAAAACGGATTGCCATTTGAAAGACTGCAGCCTCCAAATGGGCCTAAATCATGCCAAGCATGCATTGTCACTGAAGAAGATCCAGTATCCCACACTTGAAAACGAGTCCGATTCCAAGCGATGCCAACATAAGGAAAAAAACAAGCAATCTGCTGCGTAAAAGCACAAGCCACCTGCCAATAACGAAGTATTGATTTTGCTCTTGCTACCAAAAAGCGCTCATTCTGCGTAACCGCCCCATCCATCCAATCCCATCCGCCCGCAGAACCTCCTAAAGCCAGACTTGTGTCTTTTGTTTGAAAAAGAACCAATTTCGCATCTCCTCCCCAAAGAAGCCCTCCATGAAGATGTCCGCAAATCACCTTCCCGTTACGCTGATAAAGCCAATCAAATTGGCCGGACCCCAACACAAGCTGTACATTAAAACGGTCTCGAATGCTCCATGTCAAAGAACCCATCTCAGAAACGCCGGATAAAAAAGCCTTATTTACTTTGGAAGACTGCAGCCTTTTTTGAATGAGAAAATCCAAATAAAAGCCTCCCTGAACATTCGACCAATCCGTATCAGGAATCACAAGTCCTTCCTCTAAAACAGAAGGACAAGAAGGATTCCCAACGAACACAGAATAAAGCGGCAAATAGAAGAGCTCAAAACCTAAAATCGCCAGAAATACTAATTGCTTCTTCACTAATCAACCGAGCCTCAACATTGAGCATAAAATATTTTCCATTCGACAAAGTACATCCCAAATCAAGTCCCACAGGGCATACATTTTCAAATTGATTTCGCAAAGATTGATGATTGGCAATCACTCGATGAAAGTCACCAAGCCATACACGAGCATGCTGATATTGAACAGCAATATAAGGAGTGAATAAATCAATATGGTAGGAAACCCCTGCATTCAATTGAAACTCTCTCCACAAAAAACGAGAACCTCGAACATTGACATTTTCCCCGTCAATGGTAAGCCATGAAACGGGATTACCCATTGTCGAGTAACGTCCCCCAATACCAAGCCCCCATTTCTTCCACTGAAAAAGAACAGCTCGTCCTCCAATTCCCCACAAAAAAGCGTGCTTTGTTTCTAATTGTGCATTGCGAATCGCATCTATCTCGGAAAATCGCCACCTTGAAGAAAAACGAGACGAACCAAATACCCCATAAAGATCCAATCGATCCAAAATATTTAAAGTGACAGTCCCTGCATTGGTTAGCTGAGAACTACGATCTACAGAACCAGATCCCGGATGAGTTTGTTTCAATCGAGCATTCAATACAAAATCACCTTCATAGCCCGCTCTTAAAGTCGCCCAACATTCTCTGGGAATCAGCAAACCATCTTCTAAAATCGCCGGAGCCAAAACATTCCCAAACGGAGCTGCCAATAAAGCACGACACATGACAAAAAATAGCACAGTCTTTTTCATAATCAACCTTGCAATCTCCCT
>CAYVDU010000213.1:0-382 GCA_964450765.1 uncultured bacterium
ACGGATTGCGACTCCTTTATGGCAAAGGCTCTCCTTTTTAAATGATATTGCCGTTATCTCTCCAATGATCGGTCTTTTAGGAACTGTGATTGGTATGTTCTACGCTTTTTACGATGTAAATCGTTCTGTAGAAAGCATCAACACTCTATTTGATGGGTTAGGAATCGCCGTAGGAACAACGGTGGCAGGGCTGATTGTCGCTATTTTAGCCATGATTTTTTCAACAACCTTAAAATATCGGCTTGTGAAAGCTTTGAGTCTTGTTGAAAATGAATCTCTCATCCTGAGTTCTTTAATCTATCAAACAGAGAACCGATGAGGATTCTATGGATCTAATTCCTCACGATGAACTAAAGCCTTCTTCTCATTTTAACTTTGCGCC
>CAYVDU010000213.1:392-3035 GCA_964450765.1 uncultured bacterium
TCTCTTCCTGATGCTCTCTTTATTTGCGACCTTAGCACTCTCAAGAGTGGCTCTTTATGACACTGATATACAATTAGCCTCTCTCAAGCCAATAGCTCCTGATAAGCAAGTCGAATGCTCAAAAACCATGCAACAGATCAATATCAGCATCGACGCCTCAGGAGCCTATCAATGGATGACGGAATTTCAACAACATCCCATGGCAGGCGTTGTTGCCATTCAAGAAGAAATATCTCGCCAATATCAAATCGGAGCCCTTCCAAAAGATAAAAATCAGACAGAGGTGCTTCTTCACATCGACAAAAAAACCTCCTGGGAACCAATTGCCCAAGCCATCTTTGGGATTCGAGAATTAGGCTTCAGCGCCTACCCTATCTATGAGCCTCTTGAAGAAACTCAAAAGAAATAAAAAGTTCGTTGCAGATAACAGTAGCTCTATATAAAATCTTGCATCGATTGTTTTTTAAAAAGTTTTTTGCCCAGGTGGTGAAATTGGTAGACACACCAGATTTAGGTTCTGGGGCCGTAAGGTAGTGCAGGTTCGAGTCCTGTCCTGGGCACATTTTTAAAGACATTTCCGGTATAATCAATGATTTCATATGAAGACTTTGTTAAAGTTGACATTCGTGTCGGTACAATCATCAATGTAGAGGAATTTCCCTCTGCAAGAAAACCTGCGCTCAAACTTTTTATTGATTTTGGATCAGAACTCGGGATAAAAAAAACTTCAGCACAAATAACCAATCTCTACTCCAAAGAAAATCTCATAGGAAAACAGGTATTAGCCGTTGTCAATTTTCCTCCCAAGCAAATCGGCTCTTTTATGTCAGAGGTGCTCGCTCTTGGATTATCAAATGAATCAAATGCGATTGTTTTAGTAAGACCAGATCAAAAAGTTCCTAACGGTCAGAAATTGCATTAATACCTTTTCTGATTTCTAAGTTATGGATTTTGCTTCATAATGAGCTTAAAACCATTCACATTAGGAGCTCCTGATTTACGAATCGCCTCATTCCTTTCTAAAACTTGTTCTGGATTCGAAAGTTCTCTCATCTTTACGTTCGACATTTCAAAAATATTTTGCACCCGCTTACTTCTTCTTTTTTCAAATGCATCAAGCAAACTCACAACATCTTCTGATTTTATTCTTTGAAAGAGTAAGTCTTGAAGAACATATGCGTCCTCAAAACCTTGAGCCGCTCCATTTTGCAGCATAGGGCCAAATCCATGAGCCGCATCTCCAACCAAAAGTACTCGTGAAAACCCCTCGAGTCTGAACCTTACGCTATGGCTTTTTTCCATGTGATGGATATAAAAATGAACGTTCTTTCCTGAAAGATTCTTCTCATGGATCACATCGAGAACTTTCGGAACAAAACCACCAAAAGATGAAAACACTTCGGAAAATGATTGTAGTGGAGGTTTTTTTTCAGATTGGAAAATATGACCATAAACATATATTTGATGATTGGGCATTGGATACAATAAAATTGCACGATCTCTCCCCAACATATAAGTCGGCATGACAATGCCTTCAGGATCCTCAATCAACGCTCTCCAAACGAATAAACCTAAAAACTCTGGAATCTCATTTGGATAAACCCTCCTGCGAAGCTTTGAATAGATCCCATCGCATCCAATGACTAAATCATACGACTTGATTTCTCCATTGGAAAATTCAACCCTAACTTGACCGTTTTCTTCTAAAAAATGTTTAATAGTAGTCGATGTTTGGATTTGAATACGTTCATCTAAATGAGATAGAAGTTCCTTAACTAACTCATCTCGACTTAGAGAATAAAATTGAGATCCTTCTGGATGAATAGAGTTCACACTTGCTTCAGTAAGAATTTCCCCTTGATCATCTGTAAATTGCATGTTCTGAATAAGAAGAGCCTTAGAGCTAATATCGATTCCGAGTTTATTCAAAGCCCAACTTCCGTTCGCGGGGATCGCAATGCCGGCGCCATCGGAACTCACTTTATCTTCTTTTTCAATAATATCCGGATAAATGCCTCTGTTTTGAAAAGCCTTAACAATAGATAGGCCTGATGGACCTGCTCCTACAACCAAAACTTTAATACAATCTCCCGACCCAGAATCTGCAGAAGCAATTGATAGGTAGCTCAAAAGAATCCCCCATAAAATGAATACTTTTTGCATGCGTTATAACCAATATTAAAATTTAGATATATCGAAAATGATTCAAGATTCGATAACTTCTCGAAGCTGCTGCGTCGCAAGATTCATTTGCTGTTTCGGTATTGGAGGCCACAAATTAACCCAAATCATTCTAACCACAAGCCACCAAGAAGATATGACTCCGGATTCTCTAGGAATATAATGAAAATGGACATGGGGAACCGTCTGACCTACCTCTCTCCCATTCTTTTGAAGCAGCAGATACGAGGAAGTCCCAAACACCTTTTGCACTGCACCATGAACCTTTTGAATTGTTTTCCCGATCTCTAATATTTCCTTTTCTGAGAGCTCATCAAACTGCAGGCGATGCTTTTTAGGAATGATTAAGCAATGGCCTGGAAATATCGGTTTATGACTGTATAAAGCAATGACAGTCTCATCCTCATAAAACTTTTGACGCTCTAAAACGCAACAGTCGCAAAAAGAACAGGGAGTTTGCGC
>CAYVDU010000214.1:0-3026 GCA_964450765.1 uncultured bacterium
CATCTTAAAATAGGCTCTGGGAAGGCAGATATATCGATTGCATCTTTGGCAAAGATAAAGCTAATGAGTAAAGTTTCTTCATCAATAATAACAGTGCCTCCGCCGCTAAATCGACGAATCACAGGAATCTGATCTCTCTTTACTTTCTCAAGATCCAACAATGTATTAGGGTGTCCTGAAATACCCATCACAATCGCTCGAGGAGATCCTGTATTGATTATGCAAAAATTACGATCATCAGCACGAAGAAGAGCTTCTTCTAATTGCAGCTGTGTAAAAACAGAAGCTCCTTGCAGTTGAATTAAATGAAGAACTGTTTTTTTCATTTCTTGAGAGCAATCATAAGAACTGAGATATCTGAAGGAGTCAATCCCGGAATTCGAGAAGCCTGTCCCAAATGATCTGGAGTAAAACGAATCAATTTTTGCTTCGCTTCCCCACTAAGCCCCATCAATTTAGAGTAATCAAAATCTTTGGGGATACGGATATGGTCAAGATGCTCTAATTTAGCAACATCCTTTTTTTGTCTTTCAATATATCCCACATATTTTAGCTCTGTTTCAATTTGTGAATTAATATCACTTCCATAATCGACCATTTGATCGGGAAACTGCTCTAAAACTCTAGCAAAAGACCAATCCGGACGACATAGCAATTGCGCAAGAGAAGTGCTCTTTCCTTCAATCGACTTATAAACTCTCGCTAGTCTTTCCATCTCTTTTTCAATCGTCTGTTTTTTATGCATCAATTTTGCATATTGATCCGAAGAGATAAGTCCTTTTTCATAAGCATAAAGACGAAGCCGCAAATCTGCATTATCCTGTCTTAACAAAAGCCGATGTTCTGCTCTGCTTGTAAACATCCGGTACGGCTCTAAAAGCTCAAAGCGAATCAAATCATCCATCATGACGCCCAGATATGCTTCGCTTCGCTTCAAAATCAGCATCTCTTTTCCAAGCACCAAGCTTGCCGCATTGATTCCTGCCAAAATTCCCTGGCCAGCCGCCTCTTCGTAACCGGTAGTTCCATTGATCTGCCCTGCTAAAAAAAGCCCCGAAACTAATTTTGTTTCTAGCGTAGGATAAATCTGATCACTCAATACATAATCATATTCGATCGCATATGCAGGGCGCATCACTTCTGCAGCTTCTAACCCCGGAATCGTTCGGATCATTTCCATCTGCACATCAAACGGGAGAGAAGAAGAGATCCCATTTACATAAATTTCTTCTGTTGTAAGACCTTCCGGTTCTAAGAAAACTTGATGTCTTTCTTTACTTGCAAAACGAACAACTTTATCTTCAATCGAGGGACAATAGCGAGGTCCGATCGAACGAATAATCCCCGCATACAAAGGAGATCGATGCAAATTCTTCTGAATGACTTCATGCGTCTCTCTACTCGTATATGTAATGTGGCAAGGAATTTGCTGCATCCTCTCTTCAGGCTCATCATAAGAAAATCGAACGCCTTCATCTCCCCAATGTTCTTCACATTTTGAAAAGTCAACACTTCTTCGATTGATGCGAGGAGGAGTTCCTGTTTTAAGCCTTCCTAAACGAAACCCTAAAGATTCCAAACAAGGAGACAATCCATGCGCTGCTTTATCGCCACCCCTACCTCCGGAAACTTGAGTCTCCCCAATATGTAAAAGCCCTCGCATAAAAGTGCCGGAGGAAAGGACAACGGTCTTCGCCATGTAGCGAATCCCTTCTAGAGTTGCAACCCCAACTATTTTTCCATCTTCAACAACAAGAGATTCAGTAGTCCCTTGCTGAATTTCTAAACGGGGTGTTTTTTCCAGCCTATGCTTCATTTCAAGAGCATACGCCGCCTTATCTGCCTGGGAACGAGGAGAACGCACCGCAGGCCCTTTAGACGAATTCAACATCCGAAATTGAATGCTCCTGCGATCAGCCACCTTGCCCATTAGACCACCAAGAGCATCTATCTCTCGTACAATATGGCCTTTCGCAGTCCCTCCTATAGAAGGATTGCAGCTCATCTTTCCAATAGTGTCTAAGTTCATTGTTAAAAGGAGCGTCTCCGCTCCCATCCGGGCAGCAATATGCGCAGCTTCACAACCGGCATGTCCAGCCCCGATTACAATAACATCAAATTTTTTTGGATATGTCCACATACATTTAAAACAGAAAGACTCCCAAAAAATTTGGGAGTCTTAAAAGAACCTAAAGAAGCCCCACTCAAAAGGCTTCGATTCAATATTTATTTTTTCTTATGACGGTCACGACGTCTGCGTTTTTTTCGCTTATGCCGTGCAATTTTCGCTCGACGCTTTTTTTTAACTGAAGCCATATACCTTATCTTCTTTCAAAAATTGTCGTCAGTATATGAAATCGTTCTTCAAAAAGCAAAGAAAAACTCTCAAAGAATACTTTCTCTAAATATAAATGGAGGCTCGGTCTTCATTTCGTATCCATTAGCCACTGCAGTCATCCCCACTCCATCCACTTCACCTAGCCTACATGGGATTTTCCATAAGCTTCTTATATTGCCCCTGCGCAGCAGTTTGAACATGGAAGTCTTGAAAACTTTGATCAGCAGTACACGAGGGAACGCATCTAACAAACAAAGCTGCAATAGCAGCTACAAGCTCAGCAACACCGCCCGCAATCAATATTATTTTGCAAACGTGAGAGCTCAAAACGTCTGTACCGTAACAAGGACCAACCACTGCTAAAACAACAAAAAATCCAGCAACCATACACTGAAATATGCGGGTGATACATTCATCTCTCTTCTTCAATCTCGAAGACTCCCGTGGATCAGTCGACTCTCCCCTTAACTCTAATCCCGCCTCTCTTCTCGTAGGATCTAACATAATAAACTCCTTTTTATTATTTAATAAAATAAATTATAACATTAAAATAGCATTAATTCAATATATTTTTAAAATGAAAAATACGGGCTAAATAACTAATTAAAAACACTAAATCTATGAAAGTAAACAGCTTACAAAAATGATAAAAATGCACAGAATTTATATAGCGATTCCAATTGAAAGG
>CAYVDU010000215.1:0-2983 GCA_964450765.1 uncultured bacterium
CCCCTCGCTTCCTCTTTTTTGGCCGCCTAAAAATCTTTGCTTAGATAATGCCGCCATGATTGCAGGCCTTGGATTTCAAAAATTTATTCGCACTCAAAAAAGCGATCCTCTTGATCTTGAAGTTTTAGCACGCATTCCCATTGCCTAAATTTCCTCTTTAGATTAAGATGTCTACTTTAATTTTAGGAAAGAGATTATGGCAAAAAAAGGCGCACGCGAATCCATCCGTTTGAAAAGTACAGAGTCTGACGAATGCTACTGGACAATCAAAAACAAACGAAATACAACTGGTAGATTAGAGCTCAAAAAATATGACTCTTCTCTTCGTCGTCATGTCGTTTTCAAAGAAGCCAAATAACGAAAAGACCGTTCTAATTGAAGATGGTTTAGTGTTTACAACACAAAGCCATCTTTTTATGTTTTAAAAGATAAAGACAAAATGACTCAGCCTACATCTAGTTTCTCCGTTTTTTCCGAAAGAGCTACAAGCACTCGAGCCTCTCGAGTAGAATATGGAGCAGGAACCGGTGAGACTGTTGCTTTTAGTTGTGATAAACCGCTCACTGTAGGTGAGATTTTAGCTCAGGTTGCAACAGCGACTCGATTGTTTTCATTATCAACGCATGAGCAGTTCCCAAATCACCAAGCTTTTCGATTGTGCGCATCCGGAGAAAGAAAGCATTGTGTTGCAAGTGGTGAATTTGGAGTTCCCCTTATATTGGATCCTCATGATAAATTGAACCATCAATCAGATTTTCCTCGACAGATGCGTAAGGGTTCATCTAACGTGTTGAAATTTAAACATCCAATTCATGGAAGTATTGTCTTTGCTAAGGATCAACCATTTTCTACAAAAGACGCCGCTCACCGATTAAAACTAGCAGCTTCTCATTTCTTTAAACAACAACCAGAAGAACCTGGAGAGCTTAGTCTACTTGCGTTAGGAGTAAGCAGAGATAGGAATTTCAACAATAATAAGGGTGTCGGTTCGTAAATGCCGAAGAGGTTGTATATAAGAGAGAAGTTTCTGTTACGCAAGAGGTCTAATGTTTGAGCTATCAATAGCTCTAAAATACTTAATTCCCAGAAAGAAGTCTTTATCTACAGCTTTGATCTCTGTGATGTCCGTTGTTGTCATCTCTTTGGTTATATGGCTTGTTCTTATTTTTCTCTCTGTAACTGCCGGAATTGAAAAAAACTGGCTCCAGAAGCTGACTTCTTTGCATGCTCCCATTCGCATCTCTCCTACGAAAGCGTATTATGACTCTTACTTTTATCAGATAGATTCTTTGACGGTATCAAGCGGCTACACACCGAAAACTATCGGAGAAAAAAAAGACGCTCTCTTATCCGACCCTTATTCTCCATCCTGCGATGCTGAAATCCCATCCTATGTTCCCCATCCTGATACGGGATTGAATGGTAAACTCAAGGACCCGGTCAAAGATCTTTATTCGATTTTATCTGAATTAGAGCAAGAAATCCCTCAACTAAAGTTCCAAGATTATGAGATTAGCGGAGCTTTAATGCGCCTTTCTTTGCAGCAGTCGAATGCATTTCTCTCTCAAATGACATATTTACTCTCTATTCCTACAGAAAATCCAAATTTTGCCTCTCTTTTAATCCAGAATGGAGAAGAACCGATTCATTTTGATATGGCTCCCGCAAAGGCGCCTCTGTATGCTCATTTTGTGAACAAGAAATTGCAACTTCCTGAAATGAAAGAAGTTGTCCCTGTTATTTTGCCAAAAAGCTATAAAGACAGCGGAGCTAGATTGCAAGATAGAGGGACGCTAAGTTATATGACTCCGACCATGACATCTCTTCAAGAACAAAGAATCCCGTTTCAGGTCGTTGGATTTTATGACCCCGGTATCATGGCTGTGGGAAATAAATGCATCTTAATTCCTCAAAATGTCACACGAGATATTTACGCATCGACGCAAACTTTTTCTCCTGATGGAACTCCCACAAATGGAGTTTTTGTTTGGCTTGATTCATTGTCTCAAACCAACAGTGTTCGAGACAAAATCGTAAGCGCTCTTCAAGATAAAAATATCGCAGCTTATTGGGATGTGGCAACATACGAGAATTTTGAGTTTGCCAAAGATTTAATCGAGCAGTTTCGTAGCGATCGTACTTTGCTTCTTTTAATTGCTACCATTATTTTGATTGTTGCTTGCTCGAATATTATTTCTCTTTTAGTTCTTCTTGTAAATGATAAGAAAAAAGAAATTGCGATTCTTCAAGCAATGGGGGCTTCGTTTAAAAGTATCGCTCTGATCTTTGGTTTATGCGGTACATTTTTAGGATTGACGAGCTGTATTCTCGGATCTGCACTTGCATTCTTCACTCTCAAATATTTAGGAACGCTTGTGTCATTTTTAAGTCTTGTCCAAGGTAGATCTGCGTTTCATCCTTCCTTTTTTGGACAAAATCTTCCGAATGAATTTAGCATGACGGCTCTTTTCTTTGTTCTCATGATCACCCCCGTTTTATCTTTGATTGCTGGACTGATTCCTGCCATAAAAGCAAGTCGCATTCGACCTTCTGCAATTTTGAGGTCGGAATGATCCTTTTAGCGAAGCGAATCACTAAATCATTTTTTTTTCCTCAAAAAGTGACTCTTTTTAAAGATTTGTCTTTTCATGTTGAAAAAGGACAGTCTATTGCCATTACAGGAAGATCCGGCGAAGGGAAAACAACACTTCTTCACATCCTTGGCGGACTGGAAAAACCAGACTTAGGAGAAGTATATCTTCAAAATACCTTAATGACAGCATCTAATAGTGCACTGTTAAGACAAATACACATCGGATTTATTTTCCAATCATCCAATCTTCTAGAAGATTTCACAGCTTTAGAAAACGTTCTTATGCCATCTCGTATTGCTAGAAGACCCCAAAATATGAGTAAGGGTCTTGAGCTTCTTGAACAAGTAGGTCTTTCTGAAAGGGCGCATTTTCCTGCAAAACTTTTATCC
>CAYVDU010000216.1:0-2977 GCA_964450765.1 uncultured bacterium
CTTGGCTTGTTCTTCTGGAATCTAGGGCGCCATCTTGGCTTGCGTCTAATACAGTTGATCTCTTTAGTTGGGACGCCGATTTTTTGATTAAATATTCGCAGTCTTTTTCTGTTAAGAAGTTGTCGATGTAATAAATGCGAGGAGATTGACTGAGTGTTTTTATTTCATAGGAATGAGCGAAAAATGTCCAACACATCCCAACCAAGAACCATTGTTGAATTGATTTTTTCATAGCCTTTCTTCGATTTGAGGAAGGTATTCTATAAACCTAAAGAGATTCAATGCAATTAAAAATTTGATGTTTTGAACTCGCCTAAAATCGGTTCAAATGAACCCGAATCTGAAAGGAGATAAGGAAAGAATGAAGGAAGAAATAACGGTCTATTGCTTTTGGCTCTATCCATCGAATCATAGAAGGGGCCCGTTCCCTAGCCAATCTTGCAAGGTCTGATAATACACGTTATGTTAAGCATAGGGGAAGTAAAAAGCCCCGAATCATGGGTCTGACGTACGCTCTCTCAACCTTGTTTATCAAGGTGGGTTCATCCCCGAAGAGAGGAATGATTCAAGTGCAATTAAGACCCGAGTCTCCCTAGTCTTCAGCCTACTGATCCCTAAAAATAGCTTATCGTTGAGGGGCTCTGTAACAGTCAGGTATCCAATGTTCAGGGCAAAAATTTATAGAGCAATTCTAATGCAACTCACTGATTTATAGGTAGGAATTTATTTTAAAATATCTTAGAATCCAGATTTTTTAGCTTAAGGGATTTTTATGCGTATTATCCATTCAATGGGCCATGTGCTTGGCGGAACTTTATTAATTGCCGGAACAACGATTGGAGTTGGAATGCTGGCTATGCCTGTTGCAACCGGGCCAGCAGGATTTGTTCCTTCCGCCTTTATTTATGTCCTTTGTTGGATTTTTATGCTTTGCACGGGACTTCTTATTTTTGAAGCGAATCTTTGGATGCCGAAAGATACTAGTTTTATCTCCATGGCAGATAAAATATTGGGAAGACCTGGGCGGATTGTTTTCTGGCTGATGTATTTATTTTTATTTATTACTCTGATGGTTGCCCATTTAGATGGAGGTGGAGATATTTTTCGGTCCATTACCGGATTGCCTATTTCACGGTTTTCATCAGCTATTTTATACACAGTGATTTTTGCTCCTGTCGTCTATTTAGGGGCTCATTCGGTGGATCGATTAAATTTGGTTCTCATTAGCGGAGTTGTCATTTGCTATCTTGCTTTTATTATCTCTTCTATTGGTTCTGTGAGTATCGAGCTTCTTTCTTATTCAAATTGGAGTCAATCTTGGTATTCGCTTCCTATTTTATTTACAGCCTTTAGCTATCAAGTCATTATCCCGACACTTGTCACATACATGGAGAGAAACGTTTATAAAATTCGTTTAGCCATTATTCTAGGATCTTCGATCCCATTTTTTATCTATTTAATATGGAATTTTCTCATCCTAGGAATTATTCCGGTGGAAGGTCCAAATGGATTAATGGAAGCTGCGAAGCTGGGAAAAAATGCGATAGAGCCTCTGCAGCATTATGTTCAAAGTCCGAAAATTTTTAGTATAGGAAATTATTTTGCATTTTTTGCATTAACGACTTCGTTTATTCCCCTTGCTCTTTCATTCTTTGATTTCCTAGCGGATGGATTGAAATGGACAAAAAAAGGAACCAAAAAAGTCTTGCTTTGTCTCATTGTTTTTGGAATTCCTTTAGTCATTGCTTTAAAATATCCTCACATCTTTCTTGTTGCTTTGGGATATGCTGGCGGTATTAGTTGCGCTTTTCTTTTTGGCCTTATGCCGCCTCTCATGGTATGGATTGGCCGTTATGTGAAAAAACTTCCCGGAGTCTCTCCTCAATTGCTAGGAGGTAAACCAATGCTGTTTGTATTGGTTGCGTTTTCTTTAATTGTCTTGATCGGAGAGGTTTTGCAGCAACTATGAAGAAAGATCCTCAATTTGTCAGTGCTCAAAATACTGTTTTAGACAATCTTCAAATCATAGAAACAACATTGGATCGATGTGTTGATGACGGAATGATTGATTCTGAAAGCGCTTATCATAATCGTCTTGAAGATTTATTAGATGCGGCTCGTCTTGCAAAAACTTGGGACGAACTCATGGAAGTCATCTCTATTGCTAAGACATTTGAGGAAGATATTGACACTTGGCTTTCTTATCATGGACGAAACACGGTAGAATTGATCTGGCCAAGAAAAGACTGAAGAGGGAATTGCAAAACTCGCTTTGAGTGCAAAATTTGATCATTTTTTCGTTGGTTCGATTTTTTGCAAAGTGACATAACCTTGTGGCCTTAGGAACCTTGCAAAAAATTAAATCCAACGGAAAAAGGGCAAATTTTGCGCCAAATGGAGTTTTGAAACTCCCTCTGAAGAGATTCTATGATTGTTTTTGTGTAGAAAGTGCGTATAAGACAACTGCAGTTGCTTGTGCTACATTTAAAGACTGAACTTTCCCTTGCATTTGAATATAAATTGAATGATCTGATCGTTTTTGAATTAAGGGTTGAACCCCCTCTCCTTCCGAACCAACAATTAAAAGAGTTTTCTTAGGGAAATGAAATTCATTGAGTTTATGTGAGTTAGCATTCAAAACGGTGACAACGGCTTCAAAGCCCGCTTCCTGACATAGTGAGACTGCTTCTGCTAAATTAGACAATCGGATTAAAGGAACCATCTCAGAGGCTCCACAGCTTGCTTTACTAACTGCCGGTGTAATATCGGATCCTCGATTTTTTGAAAAAATGACAGCATCGACACCAAAACACTCACAGTTGCGTAAAATAGCCCCTAAATTTTGCGGATCAAAGATTTGATCAAGCATTAAAAGAGTCGCCTCTTCTTGGTGTTCCATTGTTTCTAAAAATTCTTTGAGAGAAATAAATTCTCTAGGTTTGACATGGGCTACAAAAGATTGATGAGAGTCAGTCCC
>CAYVDU010000217.1:0-2927 GCA_964450765.1 uncultured bacterium
TGCAGACAACGGATCGCCTGTACGTCGTTTAATGTCGGGTCAGCAGAATGCTGAGATGGGGAGGGATATAAGTTCCTCGGACGTGATTGCAGACAACGGATCGCCTGTACGTCGTTTAATGTCGGGTCAGCAGAATGCTGAGGTGGGGAGGGATAGTAGAATTTTCTCGCATATGATTGAAGAAAACGGATCGCCCATGCGTCATTTGATGTTGAGTCAGGACAATTCTGAAGTGAGGGGGGGTAGAAGCTCCTCGCACGTGATTGCAGAAAATGGATCGCCCGTACGCCTAAGGGATGCGGTTAGTAGTTTAGGTCGATGTTTGTCTGTTTCTGGTCTTGGAGATCTTTCTTCAGGTAGAGAGCAAAGAGGTGAGTCTTCGGTTAGTTTTCAACACAGTGTAAGCCCTGCGAATTTGAGGTTTTTAAGGACTGTTCAAGGAGATCAACAGAATGATGACGATTGATCAGGTTCAGATTGGGATGACGAATTAGTTGGATCGGTTGTATTTGTTGGCGATGTGGAAGGAGAAGAACCTGTAATACGGGGACATCGTCATGCAAGCCTTACGGATGGGGCCTGGGCAGCAGCGCAGAAGTTATCACCTGAAAATAGGGGTAAAAAATAGGGTTTTCTCTAAATTTCTTGAGAAGAAGTGAAGAATGCAGTATCTTTTTCCATTCTTTCACTTTTTTATGCGAAAGTGGCGAAACTGGCAGACGCACTACCTTGAGGTGGTAGCGAGCTCACGCTCTTGGGGGTTCAAATCCCCCCTTTCGCATTTTTGCACCGATAGCTCAACGGATAGAGCACTTGGCTTCGGACCAAGGGGTTAGGGGTTCGAATCCCTTTCGGTGCGAAGTCTTTATTTTCTGTATATATTTCTGATTTTTTCTTCGAGTACTTCTGTGAGGTTTACTTTTTCTAAGTCCTCAAATCGACGTGAAAAAGCAAGGACGTAAAGGCTTTGCCATTCTTCTAAAGAGAAAGTTGTAGAATGGGGTGTTCGATGGTGGTTGCAAACGCTTTCCCCAAGATCTAAATTTGTAGCGATCGATGCGCATGTATTACATGTGTCTTGAAGATTTAACATTCCATCATGCAGTAGAATTTTAAGTACAAAGCTTGCGGCCAAATTTTCCGGTTTTGCAAATGTGGATAGTTTTTCAAAATATTTAACGGTCAGCGTATAGAGAAGGGGAGATTCTTTTTCTGGGAGTTGTGATTGGAGAAGATTTTGGGCCATTTTTCCTGCGTAAATGAGCACTTTGTAATTTTGACGCAAATCCGATAGGTCGTTGATTAGGCTCGCATCTTGAAGTCGATGGAGATCTGTTGTTATTTTTTGCTCATAGATCCATTCTCCAATTAAAAAAGGAGAGTAAAGCTGCGCGAGGGTTGTTTTTTTTGCAAAGAGGGAGATGAGCCCGTGATTCAATGTGAAAATTTTGAGAATTTTTTGTTTTCCAAGATACGTTGAAGCTGAGAGAAGGATTCCTTCTGTTTTTTTCTTTTCCATATTTTGAGTTGATTTCACATGAGATCTGGATATATACTCAACCTTTATATTGATAAGCGAGGTAAAAGAGTATGGGAAAGTCGAATCCGTTTGCAGGTCAGCCATATAATGTCTCTGTTGTAGGTAAGCATTTTCAGATTACTGATGCGATTCGCAATTATGTTTTTGAGAAGATTTCGAAAGTTGAACGATTGACGGATTCAATCATTGACGTCATCGTGACCTTAGATTCTCAAAAACTAGAGCAGTCTTGCACCATTTTGATGAATTTTATTTATTTCCACATCAAAGTGAGCGGCCATACTGATAATATGTATTCCGCAATTGATAAAGCATCGGATCGCGCTGTTCATTTAGTCCGCAAATATAAAGACAAATTAAAGTCGCACCGTTTTAAAGATCGAACGACAGTCGATATTCACGTCAATGTAATCAAGCCTCTTCAAGATGATTTGAAAGCGATTAATGATGATATTGAAGCTGAAAATGCAGTCAAAGAGAATGAGAAATATCAACTCCATCAGATTGTAGCAAAAGAGATGATGCCTCTTCGAACTTTGACGCAAGACGAGGCTATCATGAAGATGGAAATTACGGATGCGCATTTCTTGATTTATCGCTCTGAAGAAGACCAGAAGTTAAAAGTGATCTACCGAAGAGACGATCGCAATTACGGTCTTGTCCAGGTTCAGTAGTGCTTTGGGATCCGATCCGGTGTTGTCATGTTAAAGAAACACCGGAAGAAAAAGTGCGTCAGGCATGGATTCGTCATATGATTGGTCCTCTGCAGTATCCTAGAGGCCTTCTTTCTGTAGAAAAAGGGATTGAGACTGTCGTTCAAGGACAAAAATCTTCGCGCCGAGTGGATATTCTCTGTTTTACTCCGGGAGGAGATGGTTTACTTCCTCTTTTGATTTTGGAATGCAAGGCAGAAAATCTTGGGCTTCGTGCAGAACAGCAAGTTTTGGGTTATAATTATTTCATTTGCGCTCCGTTTGTTGCCATTGCTTCTCAGAAGGGGGCTAAATTGTTTTGGCAAGAAGAGAGTGTGATGAAGTCTGTGCCTTTTTTACCGAGCTATGAGCAATTATTACAATGGAAAATGCAATCGAAGCATCATTGATAGAGCTTTCTAAGATTCAAGAATCGAAGATCGATGTGCTTTGTGTATTTGGATTCAATGTTCTTGTTTGCCAGCAGTTTCAAGACTGGTTGCAAGAAAATCGGCAAAGAAGGTTGATTTTTATCGAAGATCATCCGGAAAAGAATAAACCTTCATTTTTATCAAATCCGCAAATAAAGATTTTTTTTCTTGAAACGCCCCTTCAGATCAATTCTATAGCAGCCAAAATTGCAGAGGAAACTGTTTTGCTCTCATTAAAGATTGTTGATATGAGCGGGTCGTGTT
>CAYVDU010000218.1:0-2915 GCA_964450765.1 uncultured bacterium
TTGACGATTGTTACCGGTGCTGCAGGGATGATTGGTTCCGGTGTTGTCCGTTATTTAAATGATTTGGGCAATCAAGATCTTCTTCTCGTCGATGATTTGAAAAACGGAGAAAAATGGAAAAATTTGGTCGGCAAGCAATTTGTCGATGTGATTTCTCGTTTTTCTTTATTTCAGTGGTTAGAAGGAAGGCAAGACGAAGTCGATGCGATTGTTCATTTAGGCGCATGCTCCGATACAATGGAAACAAATGCCGACTATCTTTTAGAGAATAATTTTCGTTTTACGTATCGATTGGCAGAGTGGGCGCTCCGTTTTAATAAGCGTTTTATTTATGCCTCCTCCGCTGCGACGTATGGAGATGGATCGAATGGTTTTTCTGATCGTGAGGATGCTTTAGAGTCTCTTCGTCCCTTGAATATGTATGGTTTTTCCAAGCATCTTGTTGATTTGTGGATGAAAAAAGAAAATGTGTTGGATCGTGTTGTCGCACTGAAATATTTTAATGTATTTGGTCCCAATGAGTATCATAAGGGAAGAATGTCTTCTTTTATGTTTAAGATGGCGCACAAAGCAAATCGAGGGGAAGAAATTCATCTTTTCAAGTCAAATGACGCAAAGCTATTTGGAGATGGAGAGCAGTGCCGCGATTTCATTTATCTGAAAGATGCAGTCCGAATGACGTGTCTTTTTCTTTTACCAAAATATCGACATGTTGGCGGTATTTTTAATGTGGGCCGAGGACAAGTGGTTACATGGAATCAGGTCGCAAGCGCCCTTTTTCATGCATCTTCTCAATCTTGTAACATTGCATATGTTGATATGCCGGAGAGTCTTTCTTCTCAGTATCAAAATTACACTTGCGCAGACATGAGCAAATTCCATAAGATTTTGTCTTCTAGAGAGGTGCAGACAATGTCTATAGAAAGCGCAGTGCAAGAGTATGTGTCTCAGTATATACTGAGAAATGCTCGATGGTAAATTTTTCAGGTATTTTTGGTCGTTTGAATTCATTTCGCTGTCTAGTCCTCGGCGATTTTCTTTTAGATACGTATACAACAGGACGTGTAAAACGTATTTCTCCGGAAGCTCCTGTCCCTGTAATGGAGGTGGAAAAGCAGGAAATGCGGCTTGGAGGCGCCGGAAACGTTGTCTTGAATCTTTGTGCGTTGGGCGGTTCTTGTATAGCCTTTGGACGTACAGGAGATGATGAAGCCGGGCAAAATCTTCGATCGCTTCTTCAGAAAAACGGAATTGATGTGCGAAATCTCTTTGTTGAGGCTGGCTATATGACTCCTATGAAGAATCGCCTTATTGCAGATAGCCAGCAGCTCCTTCGTGTAGATTTAGAAAAAGTCACTCCTTTGATTCCATCTCTTGAGCAATCGTGCATAGAACAGTTGGAGATTTGCATTCCTCAAGTGCAAATTGTGGCTCTTTCAGATTATGGGAAAGGATTTTTGACAAATCGATTGATTCAATCTGCGCTTTTGATTGCAAAACGACACAACATTCCTACGATTGTAGATCCTAAGGGTTCTGATTTTGCCAAATATCGAGGAGCTACGATTTTAAAGCCAAATTTAATGGAAGCGTATGCAGCTGCCAAAGTTTCTTCTTCTCATTCTCTAGACGAAGTAGCAGGTCAAATTCTTGAAAAAACAGAGGTAGATCAGTTAATGATTACTCGTTCAGAGGCCGGGATTTCTTTATTTTCTAAATGCGAAAAACGTCGTGATTTTCCTGTTCTTTCCAAAGAAGTGAAGGATGTGACAGGCGCCGGAGATACTGTGCTCGCAACTCTTTGCTTGGGGCTTTCAAACCAATTGGAGATTGGTATGGCCATTCAGCTTGCTAATTTAGCTGCAGGGATCGCTATAGAACGATTAGGTTGTGTTCAGGTGAGTTTGCCTGATATTATTCGAAGGTTTTTAGAGTACGATCATGAAGCTAAAATATTTGATGCGTGTCGAATTGATGTTCTCTGCCAGGTATTGAAGGGACATTCTTATTCTTTGATGATGTTGTCGAAAGAACAATCGATTACTTTAGATTTATTTCGGATGATTCGGAAATTGTCAGAGAACAAAATTTTGATTGTCTATATGCCTGAATCGTCGGTGGAAGATGAGCTTGTGCAATTTTTGTTATCTTTAAGCGAGGTGGATTACATTCTTTTTAACGAAAGAAGCGTCCACGACTTATGTAAGGCAATGCCTCCGGAAGAAATGTACGTGTTTGATGAAGGGAGTTTTGTAGATCTTAATGCTGCGAAATCTTTGCTTTTTTACTTAAGAAATAATTCCGCCGCCAAGACATAAGTCTTGATCGTAAAAAACGATCGATTGTCCTGGTGTGATTGCTCTTTGCGGTGCATCAAAAGTGATTTTTGCGCTGTGCTTGTCAATCCAAGAGATATGACACCTTTGATCTGTTTGACGATAGCGTACTTTTGCTGAGCATGATGTCGGAGGAGTGTCTGTTAGCCAATGAAATTGCGAAGCAATGAGTGAGGATGAGAAAAGAGAAGGATGATCTTTTCCTCTTTCTACAAAGACAATGTTTTGATCGATGTCTTTTTGAACAACATACCATGCATCGCCTTCGCCTCCTAATCCTAAACCTTTTCTCTGTCCAATCGTGTAAAAAGCGGCGCCATCGTGAATTCCAACGGTTGTTCCATCCAGAGTTTGAAAAGGGCCTTGGGTGTATCCGAGATAATTGGATACAAACGATTTAAAATCTCTTTTCCCAATAAAACAAATGCCTGTGCTGTCTTTTTTTTGAGCGGTTGGAAGCTGGTATTTTAAGGCGAGTCTACGTACGTCTGTTTTGAGGAGGTCCCCAACTGGGAAGATCACGTTTTGAAATGCTTTTTTATGGACTGCATGAAGGAAATAACTTTGATCTTTATCTGG
>CAYVDU010000219.1:0-2901 GCA_964450765.1 uncultured bacterium
CTCCTGGCTCCGTTCATGAAGGAGGAGAATTAGGATACTCTTTATGCCATGCTTTCGGAGCTGCTTTTGATCATCCTGATCTTTTTGTATGTTGTGTTGTAGGAGATGGAGAGGCTGAAACAGGTGCGCTTGCAGCGAGCTGGCACTCCAATAAATTCTTAAACCCAAAAACAGATGGCGCCGTTCTTCCTATCCTTCACTTGAATGGTTACAAAATCGCAAATCCAACGGTGCTTGCAAGAATTGATCAAAAAGAGTTGCAGCATTTAATGATGGGATATGGGTACACCCCCTACTTTGTTGAAGGAGATGATCCTAAATTAGTACATCAAAAGTTAAGTGCAACTTTAGACGTTGTGATTCAAGAAATTAAAGCCATTCAAAAGAAAGCCAGAGCACAAAAAGACGTTGAGCGTCCTTTATGGCCGATGATTGTCCTTAAAACTCCAAAAGGCTGGACTGGGCCTAAAAAAATAGATGGTTTGCAAATTGAAAATACATGGCGCTCTCATCAAGTTCCGGTTACAGACTTTGAAAAGAAGCCGGAGCACATTCGGGAATTGGAAAAGTGGATGAAAAGTTACCGACCCGAAGAACTCTTTGATAAGGAAGGAGCAGTTAAAGAAGAAATTCGCAGGCTAGCCCCCTCTAAAGATCGAAGAATGGGTGCAACTCCTTATGCAAATGGCGGATATTTTTTAAAACCATTGATAATGCCCCCCTTAAAAGAAAATGCTTTATCCGTAAAAAGTCCTGGCAAGGAATTGGCTGAATCAACCCGTCTTCTCGGAGATTTTCTAAAGAAAATCGTTGAGCTCAACGCGGATAAAAACCATTTTCGTATTTTTGGTCCGGATGAAACAGCCTCTAATCGATTAAATGCTCTTTTTGATGCAACAGACCGTGTTTTTCTCGGGAAAATTCTTCCGACAGATGATCATGAGGCTCATCAAGGACGAGTGATGGAAGTTTTGAGCGAACATCTTTGCGAAGGTTGGCTTGAGGGGTATCTTTTAACAGGACGTCATGGCTTTTTTTCCTGCTATGAAGCTTTTATTCACATTATCGACTCCATGTTCAACCAACATGCTAAATGGCTTAAAACATGTAAAGCGATTCCGTGGAGAAAACCGATTGCATCCCTCAATTATCTTCTTACCTCTCATGTGTGGAGACAAGACCATAACGGTTTTTCTCATCAAGATCCAGGATTCATCGATCATGTTTGCAATAAAAAAGCATCGATCATCCGTGTTTATCTACCCCCTGATGCCAATACTCTTTTATCTGTTGCAGACCACTGTCTTCGATCACAAAATTACATTAATGTGATTGTTGCAGGAAAACAGCCGCAGCACCAATATCTCAACATGGATGAAGCGATTGCCCATTGTACAAAAGGTGTTAGCATTTGGCACTGGGCCAGTAACTGTAAAAATGAGGAGCCGGATGTTGTAATGGCCTGTGCCGGAGATGTTCCTACTCTTGAAACTCTTGCTGCCGTAGATATTTTAAGAAAAGAGGTTCCCTCTTTAAAGATCCGAGTCATTAACGTCGTAGATTTGATGGTTTTACAGCAAAAAGAAGATCACTCGCATGGTCTTTTGAGTGATGAATTTGATGCTCTTTTTACAAAAGATAAGCCCGTTATCTTTGCTTTCCATGGGTATCCTACGTTAATCCATAGGCTTATCTATCGATGCACAAATTACAAAAATTTTCACGTCCATGGCTATAAAGAAGAAGGAACGACCACAACGCCTTTTGACATGGTTGTCTTAAATAACTTGGATCGATTTACTCTTGTGAAAGATGCTCTAAAATATACCGATCGCATTGATCCGAAAGTAAAAATGAAAATAACAGAACAAATGGATCAGAAACTCCAAGAACATAAACGATATATTCAGCAAAGAGGCGAAGATCTTCCTGAGGTGCAAAATTGGGTATGGACTTGAAGTTATTTTTAGCGATCAATGGAGGGAGCTCTTCATTAAAAATCTCCCTATTTCAACGCACAAAAAAAAATGACTTGAAGCTGATTTTGGATGCCCATACAAATCAAAAGCAGATTGAAATTAAAACTCCTGAATTTCAAATCGTTTATCCGCATCGAGAAAAAACCATCGATCGCCTTCTCATTTTTATCATTGAGAAATTGAAGTCTGATATCCACGTAGATCTTTCTTGTCTTGCTGCCGTTGGCCACCGTTTTATTCATGGAGCTAGCGAATATGTTGAGAGTACAATCATCACAGATGCCGTTCTTAAAAATTTAGAAAAATTCAATGACTTGGCGCCGTTACATAATCCAAACTGTATTCGCTTGATTAAGGCTGCTTTTCAAATTTTTGGCCCTAAAATTCCTCAAGTTGCAGTTTTTGATACTGCCTTTCATCATACGCTTCCCGTTCATGCGAAAACATATGCCATTCCTCAAGAGTTAGCGAAGCGATACCAAATTAAAAAATATGGATTTCATGGGATTTCTCATGGATATCTTGCAAAGAGGCTCTTTGATCATACCAAAAACAAAAAACAAAACATCATCACTCTTCACTTGGGAAGCGGATGTTCTGCTACAGCCATTCGAGAAGGCATATCTATCGATACTTCAATGGGATTTAGTCCTTGTAGTGGACTTGTCATGGGAACAAGGGTTGGAGACATTGATTTTACGGTTTTAGAGTATCTTGGTAAAAAAACGAAAAAAGGACTGAAATCGCTGATTCATCTTTTAAATTTTGAATCAGGATTGCTAGGTATTACTTCAAAAACATCTGATTTTCAAACCATATTAGAACAATCCTCCCATGATCCAAATTGTCGTTTGGCGATCGATATTTTCTGTTATCGTATTCTTCAATATATCGGTGCCTACGTGGCTGTATTGCAAAAGGT
>CAYVDU010000220.1:0-2900 GCA_964450765.1 uncultured bacterium
GGTCGATTTGGGATGTGGCGGTTGATATTCGCCCTTATTCTCCAACGTTTGGGAAATGGGAATCTGTAATATTGGAAAGCAGCCGGCATGAACAATTTTTTGTACCGGTTGGTTTTGCTCATGGATATTGTGTTTTGAGTGAGATGGCTTTGGTTTCTTATAAAGTAAGTAGTATTTATGATCCTACAGAAGAAAGATCGATTCGATGGGATGATGTAGATTTGAAGATCGCATGGCCGGTGGAGGCTCCTGTTGTTTCAGAGCGTGATCGGATGAGTTTATCTTGGAAGGAGATGTTTCAATGAAAATTTGGATAGTGGGATCTAGAGGACTTTTAGGATCAGCTTTTTTTGATATTGTACGAAGCCTCGGTATAGATTGCGTTGCATCGTCTCGTGATGATGCGGATGTTTCCAATGAGAATTCTTTGAATGCATTCGTTAAAGTTCATCCGAATATTTCACATATTGTGAACTGCTCTGCTTTTTCTTTAGTGGATCTTGCAGAAAAGGAAAAAGAAAAAGCTTGGAATGTGAACGGGCTAGGGCCTGAATATCTTGGGAAAATAGCCACGCATATTCACGCAAAGATGATTCATATTTCGACTGATTATGTATTTGATGGTTCTTTAAATCGATCTCTTCGAGAAGATGATCCGATACATCCTTTGAATTATTATGGTGAAACAAAAAGAGAGGGCGAGATTCGTCTTTTGAAGGTCAATCCGGATGCATGTATCGTTCGTACTTCTTCCATCTTTGGATCCGGAGGAAAAAATTTTGTTGCAAAATTGCTTACGTTATTTGGAACGGAAAAAGAAATTTTCCTATCGAATGATCAATGGGTTCGTCCTACCTATGCTCAAGACTTGTCGCTTGCGATTTTGCAAATTTGTTGTTTTTTTCAAAGCGGTATTTATCATTTTGCCAACCAGGGAGCTGCAACAAAGTTTGAGTTTGCGTGTGCAATGAAAGATACGATGGAGAAAATGAAAAGACCGTTTGCCGTGCAAACATTGAGGTCGGTTTCAAGTCATTTTTTTCCTTCTCTTTGCAAGAGGCCTGTGTATTCTGTATTTGATACCCATAAAATTGAAAAAACATTTCAGATAGAAATTCGTTCTTGGCAAGAGGCTCTTGAAGAGTTTTTGATGGAAACAGCATGCGTACATTAGAACATATTTTAGTCACAGGCGGTGCCGGCTTCATTGGTTCTGCGTTCATCCGATTTCTTTTGAGAAATCCTTTGTTTCATGGGAAAATTACGAATTTAGATGTGCTCAATTACGCGGCCAGTTTAGATCGTTTAGAAGAGTGTTTGGGAGATTCTCGGCATACGTTTATTCAAGGCGATATTTGCGATCGTCCTCTAGTGGAAAAGATCCTTTCAACAGGTGTTGATGCGATTGTTCATTTTGCGGCAGAAACGCATGTGGATCGTAGTATTGCTTGTTCAGAGCCTTTTTTGCGGAGCAATGTTTTAGGCACAGCCTCTTTAATGGATGTCCTCAGGCAATTTCCTCATGTTCATTTTCATCATGTTTCGACAGATGAGGTGTATGGATCTTTAGGAAAGAGCGGGGTTTTTAATGAAGAGTCTTCTTATCATCCGAATTCCCCCTATTCGGCATCTAAAGCGGCATCTGATCATATTGTTCGTTCTTTTGCCCATACGTATCAATTGTCATTTACCTTATCTCATTGCAGCAATAATTATGGGCCTTATCAGTTCCCTGAAAAATTTATTCCGCTCATGATTCAAAATTGTCTTTTGGGAAAAGAGCTTCCGATTTATGGCAATGGTCAAAATGTTCGTGATTGGCTCTATGTGGATGATCATGCTGAGGCAATTTGGAAGATTTTGCAATTTGGAAAAAAGGGAGAGACTTATGATATTGGCGGCGATATGGAACTGTCCAATATGGAGCTGCTTTCTTTACTCATGGATTGTCTTTCTTTGATGGCCAATAAAGAGGTAGATCAATATCGTCGGTTGATTCGTTTTGTGTCGGATCGTCCTGGTCATGATTTCCGTTATGCAATTGATAGTTCAAAAATTAAAAAACAATTGGGATGGGTTGCTAAAACGTCATTAAAAGAAGGACTGCAGCAAATAATATATAAAAATTTCAATTGTTTTTTAGTAAAAACGTAATGTGATTTTTTGTTTAAAAATAGTGCTGGTTGTTGTAGAATTGCTTTCAGTAAATAGGAAGATGTATCAAAGAAAGTCGATTTTTTATCTTTCTTTGCAATTCCCTCATTAGATTCAAAGAGGTTTCATTGTCTGTGTCTGTTTTTTCTACAATTTCAAAAGCTGGAGATATATTAAAATTTACTCCAATCTCTGATCAAGAGACTCGATGCGATCTTTCTTCGGGTGAATGGTGTTCTGTTGCTACGTCTTTGGATAAGATACGAGAATTAGCTCAAGACTGTTTTATCACGATTCGAGGGGGATTTTGCTATTTCGATTTTAAAAATGCTCCAGATGATGGGTTTCTTTTGATGGGTAATTTGCAGCGAGTTGTGAATTGGACAGCCCCCGTCGCAGGGAGAGAAGGCCTAGAGTGAGCATTATATAGAGAATTCAATCTATCATTGAATTCACTATATTACCACTGATTTAAGCCGATTTGCGCGCCAACAACAAGAGCATTAGGTACGTTGGATCTTCCTTTGGGATGAATAATGTATTGAATGTCTGGCATGACGTAAAACCATGGGGTGATTTGAACCCAGTAGTTAGCTTCGAGTACTGTTTCTGCGTTTTGTGGTTTTTCGTGGTTTTGTTTTTGTTCTCTTGCTAAATCTTCGCTGTATTTTCCGTAGACAAAGCCCATTGAAAAGGCGTCGCTAGGTCTTTTTTCAAAAGGTCCCTTAAAGACAAATCCGCCGTTG
>CAYVDU010000221.1:0-2850 GCA_964450765.1 uncultured bacterium
GAAGGCTATCTAGCCATTGAAGATCCGGAAGGACTTCTTCTATACGCATAGCCCAAGAAAAATCTCCGGGCAAAAGAACGAGATCTTCCGGCTGAATTGTTTGTTTCCAGTGAAGTGCGACGAGGTCAGGGTGTTTGTTCCATTGAGGACCAAACACATCCATACTTTTATTTTTAACGCCGAAGCTTAAATGGAGATCCCCGATGGCCCAGATGCGCATAGATGATTACCGAGAAAGGATCAAAAACAGGTTAAGCCTGTTTTTGGGTATGTGTTGCAAGACGTGATTTTGTACGCGCCGCTTTTTGAGCTTTAAATACGCCTTTTTTTACACCTTTATCCATAAGGCTGTAAATTGCATTCAATTTGTCTTGGATTGCCTCTTTGGATGCCTTTTGTGAAACGGAATCTTTTAAGCTGCGAATTGCTGTTTGTACAGCAGATCGGCTGGAACGATTGCGGAGACGTTTTTTTTGACTTTGAATATCTCTTTTTAAAGCGGATGGACGTTTTGTTTTTGCGTCGCTCTTCTTTGCTTTTTCTTCGGCCATGTGTCCTCAAATATTTAAAAGCTGCGATTATATGGTTTAGTCGATAATTCGTAAAGATGAAGATTGGAATTCTTCGTTCAGAGACTGCGAATGGATTTGATTTAAAAAATGTTATAGCAGAGGTCTTTTTCAATTTTAGTTTGCGTATTGAGGTTATATTTATTTGTGTTTAAAATATAATAAATAAAAACAATAATGCGATTTTAGTATGACTTTATTTAGAGATTTTCATTTTACATTTGCAGGTCCTTTGCAGTTGGAGTATGTTGATTTTGGCTCTGTTAGGGGTCGAATTTTTTCTTTAATAGCGTTTTTTAAAATCATTATTTCACTGCCGTTCGTTCTTTTGATTCGTTCTGTAAAAACTCTTTTGAAAGTGACGGGGCTTTTTTTTAGTCTTGTAGCTTTAGTGCTGTGTTTGGCTATGTCTGAGGGGGTAAGGAGCTTTTTCTTGTCTCGTTTGATGGCCTTGGCTCAAGAAATTGGCGCTTGGATTGTGCTGCCGTTTACTCTGGTTGTGGGACTATTAAGAGCCTTTTTTGGATTTCTTATTCATCCTGCCTTGTATTTTACTGCCTACTAATTTTTTGAAGAGCTTTCTTTAGAAGTTGAAAATATATTTTTTGAATCCAACGAAGACAAGAAAATCGTTTGCATTGGATTTGCTTGGATTCGAGATGGCTCCATGCGTTAAAAGTGTGGCCATAGGATGGAATCTTGGGGATGAGCAGTGCTTTGTGGACAAGGTCGTTTTCAAAATAAAAGCAATTATTTGCAACCCTTTGTTTGACTTGGGGTATGTCTGTATGTTTCATGGGATGGACTTGATGGAGGAGGATTGGGATTTTTGGTCCCTTTCTGAGTCTTTTTGGAAACTGTATGACTTCGAATTGATCGTAGAAAAGAAGATTTGGATGAAGCTCTGCAAAATAACATAATCTGGTCCTTAGATAATGTTCTGTTTTTTGAATGATTTTTTTGTTGAATAGACGATCGTCTAGAATCCAGACGATTTGATAATTTAAAGATGCATAATCTTGAGAGCGTTGTTTGACTTCTTCTTCAGAGATGAGAGAACATTGAATTTCAAAGACGATTTTTTTCTTTTCCCATGAAACATCGGCAATGCGGCGTATGGAAGGGAAGTGGTGTTCAAGGCGGCCTTCATTGGGAGGAAGGCTTTTTTGGATAGCGAGTTGGATGAGAAGATGTTCATTGCTCTTGCTATATAGTCTGCAAGAGGGAGTGGCTCTGAGATGGTAAAAGTGAGGGAGTTTTCTTTTTTGTTTTCTAAGTTTTAAAGGATTTTGACATTCAAGGCAGAAGTAAGAGGCGTTTGTTTCTGCGTCGAAAGCGCTGATAAGATAGGTGTCATGCAGGGCAAAGAGAGGCATGGTCTTTAAAAAGCTGATTGCAATTAATCGGAAAGACTATATCATAATGACGTATAAATCTCTCTTGCTCAATTTATATTTAGGAGTCCATGAGTACAACATCGTCATTTAGCAATCCTCAGCATCAGCAAAAAGTAGAAGAGCTTGTCGCCGTCGCAAAAGAGCAGGGATATCTGACCTACGAAGAGATTAATGAAATCCTTCCGATGACCTTTGATTCTCCCGAACAAATTGATCAAGTCCTTATCTACTTGAGCGGGATGGATATTCAAATCCTCAATCAAGCAGAAGTAGAGCGGCAGAAAGAGCGTAAAAAAGAAGCAAAAGAGCTAGAAGGGCTTCCGAAACGGGTCGAGGGTACTTCGGACGATCCTGTGCGCATGTATTTAAAAGAGATGGGATCCGTTCCTCTTTTAACGCGTGAAGAGGAAGTTGAAATATCAAAACGTATTGAAAAAGCGCAGATTCAGATTGAAAAAATCATTATGCGATTCCGCTATTCGGTGAGAGAAGCCATTTCGATTGCTACCTATCTTCTGACGGGCAAAGATCGTTTTGATAAAGTGGTGGCCGAGAAAGAGGTTGTTGACAAGACTCAATTCATCAATATGTTGCCAAAGCTTTGCGATTTGATGAAGCAAGAGGATCATCTTTTAGAGAGGCTTTTGATTCAGTTGTTGGATTCACAGTTAAAAAAAGAGTCTAAGGCTGATCTTTTAGATACAATTGAGAAATGTCGTATTCGTTCACAGGCGTATCTCAGACGTTTTTGCTGTCGGCATAATGTCATTGAAGATTTTGGCGAAGTTGTTTTATCTGCCTATGATCGTTTTTTACAGCTCGAAAAAGAAATTCAGGAATTGACCCCTCGTGCAGAAAAAAAAAAGTTTGCTGCAGGGAAATTA
>CAYVDU010000222.1:0-2839 GCA_964450765.1 uncultured bacterium
GTGGTTTTTGTGCTAGCACAAAAACCACGTTTTGAATCCTCTTCGGTATAATAATAGAAATTAGGATTTTTTACGTTTTTCGATGTAATGAATGACATCCGCAACGGTTTTTAATTTCTCCGCATCTTCTTCAGAGATCTCAAAACCAAAACGCTCTTCAAAAGTCATGATTAACTCAGTTAAATCCAATGAATCGGCATTCAAATCTTCAACAAAAGACTTCGCCGGCGTCACATCTGCAGCATCTACTCCTAGCTGCTCAACGATAATATCGATCACTTCTTTTTGTACAGACATAATTCCCTTTAATAAAGTTTGTAATTCATACTAATTCTAATATACTTAGATCACCATTCCGCCATCAACAGTTAACACTTGCCCCGTAACATATTGAGACAAATCACTCGCAAGAAAGAGTGCTGCTTGTGCAATTTCTATAGGAAGTCCGATACGTCCAAGAGGAATTTTAGACAAAATACCCTCCTTCACTGCATCCGGCAAGCCCCCTGTCATTTGCGTATCAATGTATCCAGGAGCTAAACAATTCGCACGAATACCACGACTCGCGACTTCTTTAGCAAAAGACTTTGTAAATCCAATCATCCCCGCCTTAGATGCTGCGTAATTCGTTTGACCCGGATTTCCTGTTAACCCAATCACAGACGTAATATTTACAATAGATCCAGATCTCGCCTTCATCATAGAACGCGAAAGCGATTTGCATGTATTATATACTGACTTCAAATTCACAGCCATGACCAGATCCCAATCTTCTTCGCTCATGCGCATCAAAAGATTATCTTTGGTAATCCCTGCATTATTCACAAGAATATCGATCTTGCCAAAAGATGCCAAAAGTTTTTGAACCGCTTCATCTACATCTTTCGATTTAGAAACATCAACGAGAATTGATTGCACTTTTTGATGATCAGAAACACGAGCCGCCTCAATGTCTTTGACCGCTTGAGCCGCTCTCTCTGCATTCGTTCCAACAATCGCAACATCAGCTCCATGCTCTGCAAAAAGAAGAGCGATCGCCTTTCCTATTCCTGCTGTTCCACCTGTAATCAGTGCGCTTTTTCCTTTTAACAATTGCATTGTGCCTCCAATTGAGATACTACCTGATCCAAATCCTTTAACGAATCTAAAGAAACAATCTGCCCTGAAATTCCCATTTTACGATTCATACCGGATAATGTTTTTCCGGGGCCGATCTCTAAATAAACATCAACCTGCTGTTTTTGCATCGCTAAAACACCTTGCTGCCAACGAACCGAGTCAGTCACCTGAGACACTAAATGCTGTCGTATATCCGATACATTCTCCACAAAATCGCCTACAACATTCATCACAAAACGAATCGGAGTCTCTTGAATGGGCGTTACCATAATGTACGGCTCTAAAGATGTTTTCGCTGACATCATCAAAGGACTATGGAATGCGCCTGAAACAGACAGAGGGATCACTCTTTTTGCACCTTTTGATTTCAAGACTTCAGATCCTTTTTCAACACCTTCTTTTGTACCGGAAATCACAATCTGTCCGGGGCAATTATAATTTGCCACCCACACATCTTTCAACCCTTGAAGCGCTAGAAGAACTACTTCCGCATCCAATCCAAGCACTGCGGACATCGCGCCCCCCATTTTTTCTGCAGCTTCCTGCATAAACTGAGATCTTTTCTGAATCAAAAGAACAGCATCTTTAAAAGAGATTTTACCAGATGCACAAAGAGCGCTATATTCACCTAAACTCAATCCCGAAAAAACAAACGGATGAAGATGAGGCATCTGACTCTGCAAAACACGCCAAAGAGCCATGCTTGTCACAAAAATCGCAAGCTGACTATTTTTTGTTTGCATGAGTAGATCTTCCGGCCCTTCAAAAATGATGTTAGAAAGACGCATCTTTAAAATTTCATCTGCCTCTTCAAAGGTCTCTCGGGCGCAGGCAAAGCTTTCCGCAAAATCCTTTCCCATTCCAATATACTGAGCGCCTTGACCCGGAAACAAGATGGCGATTTTTTTCATGCATTCCCCTTCAATAACGCAGCCCCCCAGGTAAATCCCCCCCCAAAAGCGGTTAAAAGAATTTGATCCTCAGGTTGCACGACATATTTTTGGCATAACTCATCTAACGCGATTGCAACCGACGAAGCAGAGGTATTGCCATATTTTTGAACTGTTTTAAAAATACGCTCCGCAGGCAAGTGCTCAAAGCGCTTCGCAATTGCATCAATAATACGCAAGTTGGCTTGATGCGGTATCAAATACGTAATTTTTTCTTCAGAACTTCCCGCCGCTTCCAAACATTCTTTACACGCAGATTCCATACGGCGCACGGCATGCTTAAACACTTCATTTCCAGCCATTTTAATATAGTGCAGATCTCCAGCTACCGTAGCCGCCGATGCCGGTTGCCGACATCCACCCGCAGGAAGAACTAACAATTCCGCTTGCTCTCCATCTGCCCCGAGACGAACGCTTTCCAAACTCAAGCCCTTTCCCTCAGAAGAAACAACGCAGGCGCCCGCTCCGTCTCCAAATAAAATACATGTAGAGCGATCTCGATAATTTGTAATCGAAGAAAGTTTTTCAGCAGCAATCACTAAAATATTTTTATAAGTCCCTACTTCAATAAACGCTTTTGCAACAGACAAGGCATATAAAAACCCCGTACAAGCAGCCTGAACGTCCATTCCGGCCGCATTCTTAGCGCCAATTTGACTCTGGATTAAACAGGCTGTACTTGGGAAAACAAAATCAGGGGTGATTGTCGCAACAATAATAAAATCAATTTGATCAGGGGTCAAACCAGCGCGTTCCATCGCCACTTTTGC
>CAYVDU010000223.1:0-2824 GCA_964450765.1 uncultured bacterium
GGGTGATTGGTTTGTGCTTTTCATTGACGAGGCGAGCATGGTTGGATTTTGAGATGGTGATGTTTTAGTTGGCAGGTTGGGTGCAGTAGGTCTTTCTTTAGGAGGTAATATGGTAATTGAAGGCGTTGCTGTTTCAATGTTAGCAAGTTCTTCTACAGTCGAAGAGAGAGGGGGTGTAGCTTCCGGGAGGGGTTTTGTTGTGCTTAAGTTGGGTGATTGGTTTGCGCTCTCCTCTGGCGAGGCGAGGATGGTTTGATTTTGAGATGGTAATATTTCAGTGGCGGGATATTGGGGATTTGATGGGTTTTCTGTTGAAGGTTTAGATGGAGGAGCTTCTTTCGGTGTATTTGCATTGGATGTTGAGTTTGTGTTGTTTGGTGTTGCTTTTTTCATAAAAGAACGGAAAGAGGCTAAAGAAAGCGTACCTATGGTTGCTAAAGTTAAGTGTGATTGGATGATCTGGTGGGATAAGGAGGGGCTTGCATTGTGGATGGGGTCAGGAGGTGAGGTTTCTGTTTGCGGCGAAGGAGTGTTGTTTGCAGGGTGTGGTGTATTTTGAGTAGGGTGAGGAGGACTCTCGGTGGTGGAGGGTGGGGTTTCTGGATGCGGTGTATGTTGGGTAGGACTTGAAAAAGAAGTCTCTCCAAAAGCAGGCGGTGGGGCTGTTTCGTGTGCAGGGTGCGGTGTTTGGGTGGAATTTGAAAAAGGACTCTCTTCAGAGGTAGGAGGTGGGGTTTCTGGGGGCGGAGGTGTATCATTTGTAGGGTGAGATGTGTCTTGATCGGGGTTAGGAGCTGAATTTTCTGTGGGAGTAGGGGGTGTGGCAATTTCGTTTTTAGTCGGTTCTTGGATTGTTAATGTTTCTTTGGATATTGAATTTTTACTATTTGGCATTTCTGGGTTTGTTTCTTTGTTTAGGAGGTAGACTGCAGCCAAAGGGAGTGTTGCTGCGATGACTCCTAAAGGATATGCAAGAGGCCATTGAATGATTTTGTAAAATAATGAAGAAATGTTGTTTTGGGTGAAATCATCAGAAGGATCATTTGGAAAGGTTGCTGGGGTGTTTGTGGAAAGAGGGTCTATAGTGATGTCGTTAGTGGGTGTTTTTATTTCAGGGACGGGTTCTTCTGTTGGTGTATTGGGTGTAGTAGGGGTAGGTGCTATGATTTCTTGCAAAGGGGGTTCTTGCGGGGGAATGAGAGGGTCTACGCGTGTTAGAGGAGGGTTTTTGTGTGTGATACGGCGGGTTGCGAAGGTGGATGGGATAAGGTTGGTGCATAGAGATTTTGTTTGTGAGAAAATCGTTTTTGCAATGCGGGAGATTTTGTAGATGGTGTTTCTGATGATTTCTTTGCATTGATTCAATAAATATTTAGGGGTGTTTAAAAGGTGGGTTATCTTCATGAATTTCCTTATTTTTCTGCAATTATTTATCTTTTTTGTTTTTGTTTGAAGTGTAATTAATTTGTTGTATTGTTAGTTTTTTTAGTTGTAGTTATGTTGATTTGTGGTGGATCTTTTGATTATTCTTAAATCTTTATTGATTAGTTAGATGCGTTTTCTTGTTTTGTGTGTAGATCTTTGTTAGGTGTTTTTTTTGTTAATAAGTGTAATTTTAATAATAAAATGTTATAATATATTTTATATATAATTAGGCATTTATGATATTAACGCATTTCGGAAATGGCTTGCCCATGCATATTGAGACAGAGGATCGGGTTGGTGAATCTTTTGATCTCTGGGATCGAATGAAAAAAGTATGCTCTAGAATATGGAATCAAGTTATTTGCTCTCTTCCCGTTTCTGATCCTAAGAAAGTTCAGTTAGGCATTCGACTTGCTGCTCAGAGCTCCCGCCCTCCACACACACAAGATTTGTTAGGATCGATTGATGAGGAAGAATTGAATTTACGAGAACGTCGGATGTTCTCTAGAGAGCGTTTACAAAGTGTTGGTTCTCCGAGAAAATCGAATAGTTTGAATCAAGCGGATACTGATTTGATTGCACGTACTGTTATGCGTCATCCCGGTGAGGAGGCAAAAGCAGAGCTATATACCCTTCACAGAGCATTAAACACCAAATTGTTGGGCGTGAGTGATGATGGATTGACCTGGTTGTTGGGTGGTTCGTCGATGAATGCGCGAGGAGGTTTTAAAGATGCGCTAGCGCTGCGCGCATTTCTTCAAGAAGATCCAAGTCTTATACCGGTGAGTCGATTAATTACAGGTTTACATACTCTTGTAACTGCGATCGCTTATCGTAATCTTGGTCATATAAGAACTGTTGCGCCGGCACGGCCGCAAACCGAAGATCAAACATTAGTACTTGCTCGTTTTCTAGGAGTTAATGACTATTCGGTTCCTGATCATCAGGATAGTTATCCTGATAGCCGTTCTTGTATGCTCCGCGGATGTTCTTACAATTCTGCCCCTACAGAAACTACCTCTCAGTTTACGGGATCTTATCGAGAGGAAATATCTGATGGGTCTGATATTGAAGATAATTTACCCCCTCCTCAAAGGATAGACTGTGGCGTTTTTGCAAAAAGACAATACTTCGGGGGGGTTAGAACTTGGGTTGGGGCTGCTAGAAAAGGGAATATACCTGTCCGTTTGGGGATTAGTGGTACGACTCTTCATTCGCTTTCTGTCATAGAATCGTTGTATGGACTCGATCCGGGGGCTCTTCCCGAAAGGAAGCTCGAACTTTGAATGGGGACTCTGATTATCCCTACTTATGTACGAGGGGATTATCATTCGGTTGCAGAAACGGGAGCTGCATTTCGGCACTTTATGGCCAATCGTAGGGGAAGCGCAAATCTTCA
>CAYVDU010000224.1:0-2795 GCA_964450765.1 uncultured bacterium
AAGCTCTCTTAAATTTAATGCGAAAAAGTAAAATCTGCTAGTCAAGAGCCTAACTTAATACAATGCAACTTACGATCGTTGAAATTCGGCGCTTTGGCACAGCTAAAACGTGCAATTTATAATTTAATCCACTATAGTATCCGTAAAACGGAGTCGGTGTGTCTCATTTAGATCAATATGATGTTATCGTAATTGGGTCTGGTCCAGGCGGGTACGTGGCGGCAATTCGCGCAGCGCAGCTTGGATTGAAAACGGCATGCATAGAGAAAAATGAAACTTTAGGGGGAACCTGTCTTAATGTGGGATGCATTCCTTCAAAAGCGCTTTTGGCTTCTTCCGAGATGTACACCAAATTTAAGAAGAAATCTCATCTTCATGGCATTGTTTCTGAGGGACTTTCTTTTGATTTAACACAGATGATGAAGCGCAAAGAAACCATTGTTTCTAGCTTTAATCAGGGCATTCAGAGTCTATTTCAGAAACATCATGTAGATTGGATCCAAGGAGAGGGGGTATTGCAAGGTCCTCATCAGGTCTCTGTGAATGGTCGGTTGATTGAAGCAAAATATATTATTTTAGCAACGGGATCTGAACCGCAAAATCTTTCTGGATTTTCTTTTGATGAAAAAAAGGTTCTATCTTCAACAGGAGCTTTGAGGTTGTCTAAAGTGCCTGAAAAGATGATTGTCATTGGTGCTGGAGCGATTGGAGTTGAGCTTGGATCTGTGTTTCATCGTTTAGGTGCGGATGTTTCCTTTGTTGAATTTTCGGATCGAATTTGTTCTTCTTTTGATGCTTCTCTTTCTAAGGGTTTGCAAAAGAGTTTATCTTCTCAAGGAATGAAGTTTTATTTATCTCACAAGGCGATCAAAATGGAAGGCTCTGAGCTGTTGATTCAGGGCGAAACCCAAGAAACCCGACTGCCATTTGATGTGATTTTGATTGCTGTGGGACGAAAACCATATGTTCATGGCTTGGGATTGCACAATGTTGGCATTGAGCTGGATTCTCGAGGGTTCATCCCTGTGGATGCATCGTTTCGGACAAAATCGACGTCTATTTTTGCCATTGGGGATTTAATTGAAGGTCCTATGTTAGCTCATAAAGCCTCTGAAGAAGGCATTGTCGTTGCAGAAATGATTGCGGGACATCATCCTCAACTGGACTATGTATCGATTCCTAATGTTGTTTATACGAATCCTGAGCTTGCTTCCGTTGGGTTTTCTGAGGAAGAATTAAAAATAAGAGGAATTCAATATAAATCAGCGCAATATCCTTTTAAGGCGAATCCCCGAGCTCGGTGTTTGGGAGAAGAGGAGGGGTTTGTCAAGGTTTTGGCAGAAACCAAGAGCCGACGATTGCTTGGCGTTCATATTTTCGGGCCTATGGCATCTGAATTAATCCACGAACCGGCTCATGCATTGTTTTTACGTTCAACGGTTGATCAATTGGCAAGAACTTGTCACGCTCATCCAACTCTGTCTGAAACAATTAAGGAAGCTTCTTCTTTACTTCTTTCCCTTTGAATTTAATTAAAAGGAAGACAGGAGAGATCATCACGATATTTCCTATCAGAATCATGAGAGCGTATTTGAGAGGGGTGGCGATTTCGATTCCCGGAGGAGGAATGAACCCTACCGCGATTGTGACAAGAGTCCCTATAAGACCTAGAGCGCAGGTTGAATAAAGTCCGAAATTTTTAAAGGGAATTTGGAAGGAGCTTTCTACCTTCTTTCTTCTTAACTGAATCACAGATAAAAACATTAGAATGTACATACTCATGTAAATCACGGTGCTGATGGTCATTAAAAACCAGTAAAAAGCGTTCACACTTGGAAGTAGAAGGAAGAGCATGCAGAAAAGAGAGACTAAAATCGCTTGTGTAATGAGGATTCGAGACGCTACGCCATGTTGATTCAGTTTGCAGAAAAAAGCAGGGAAGTAGCCAGATTCAGAAGCATGTAAAAGTCCTTTTGTGGGAGATAAAATCCAATTCGCTATGTTTCCAAGACTTCCGAAAACAATGATCAAAGCACTGATAAAGACCCAGGATTTTAGATTGAAGGTGGTGAAAAAGGCGCTAAACACTTGCATAAGTCCTCCTGCGAGATGGATTTCTTTTTGAGGAAGGACGGAGGCAATCGCTAAAGATCCGCAAAGCATTGTGAAGAGGATAATAAAACAAGCGAGGATGATGGCTTTGGGGAATGTTTTTTTTGGATTTGGAACGGCATGGATATGGACTCCTGCAAGTTCCAGGCCGCTAAATGAAGTGATAATAGCAACAAGGGCAGTCCATTGATCTATGTTGTTAAAAGATGGGATAATAGAGGGTAGGGTGAATGAAATTTGAATCGGTTTATCTTCATAATTCCAAATGAATCCTAAAACAATTAGAGCAATCATTGGAAGGATTGTACCTATTAAACAGCAAAACTCGTTGAATTGCGCAGAGATACGGATTCCATACAGATTGATTAGAGTCAAAATCCAGAAAATTCCTGAAATTGTAACGGTCATATAGAGTTTGCTGTGCATCAGAGATGGATCAAATAGATAAGCGCCGGTTCCTGCTAAAAAAGACAGGATGGTTGGATACCAGGTAACTGCATTCATCCATTGAAGCCAAATCGCCAGCATCCCTAATTTGTCGTTGAAGGCCATTTTCACCCAATGATAAATACCCCCGGTTCTTGCAGAAATGGCTGAGAGTTCAGCAGAAACAAGCGCTGTAGGAAATAAAAAAAAGAGAGCAGCAAAAAAGAAAAAGAAAATTAAATGGCTTCCAAAGATGG
>CAYVDU010000225.1:0-2781 GCA_964450765.1 uncultured bacterium
TCTGCTCAGCTTTTAGCGCGTAGCGAAGGTTATGCAACAATACGAATGCCTTCAGGAGAGGTTCGCCTTATCAATGAAAATTGTAGAGCTACTTTCGGCGCTGTGTCGAATGCAGAGCACAATCTTCGTGTGATTGGGAAAGCTGGCCGTTCGCGATGGATGGGCGTTCGTCCTACCGTGCGTGGAATTGCGATGAACCCTGTTGACCATCCTCATGGGGGTGGAGAGGGCCGAGGAAAAGGAAATCATCCACAGTCTCCTTGGGCGCAATTTGCAAAGGGATTTCGTACTCGTTCTCCAAAGAAGACGAGAAAGTGGATTGTTAAAGAGCGAAGGAAATAGAGATTAGGAGTTAATAGAAAATGCCTAGATCACTGAAAAAGGGTCCTTTTGTTGACCATCATTTGATGGCAAAAGTTACGAAAGAAGGTGCTAAAAAAGTTATTAAAACTTGGTCTCGAAGATCAATGATCGTTCCTGACATGGTTGGGTTTACGTTTGATGTGCATAACGGAAAGAAGTTTATTTCTGTTTATGTATCGGAAAACATGGTTGGTCATCGGCTAGGAGAGTTTTCCCCAACACGTACGTTTAAGGGACATCCAAAGAAAACAGCGGCGCAATCAGCACCGGCAGCGCCTTCGGGAGGATAAAGTATGCAATTGGCTAGAGCAGTTACAAAATATGTAAGGATTTCTCCACGAAAGGCTAGATATGCAGCCGATTTGATTCGTGGATTGAGTGTAGAGCAGGCGTCAAATCAACTCCTTTATTCAAAATTGCGCGGTGGGCGCTTATTGAAGAAGACTTTGGATAGTGCCGTTGCAAATGCAGAGACACAATTAGATGCGCGGAGAGAATCTTTGAAAATTTTTGAAGTGCGAGTAGATCCGGGGCCGATACTGCGTCGAGCGAAGCCTCGTAGCCGTGGTTCATCTGTACCCGTAAACAAGCGGACGAGCCATTTTACGATTGTGTTGAAGACAGAGGAAAAGGGCGCTTAGGAGGAATATGGGACAAAAAGTATCACCAACAGGATTTCGTCTTGTACGTCGTAAAAAATGGTTGTCGAATTGGTTTGCGAATAACCAAGAGTTCGGTAACTTAATCGGCGAAGATCGAAAAATTCGTCAGTTTTTGATGGCGAAACCGGCGGCCCAAGGGGCTTCTCGATTTCAGATTAAGCGAATGAGTGGGAAAATTGAAGTGACAATTGTCACAGCTCGTCCAGGTCTTGTGATTGGGAAGAAAGGCTCTGAAATTGACATACTGAAAAATGAGCTCCGAAAATTGACTGGAAAAGAAGTGTGGATTGAAGTCGAAGAAGTCAAAAGACCAGACTTGGATGCGAAGCTTGTTGCGGATGGTATCGCTAAGCAATTGGAGCGTCGTATTCCTTTCCGTCGTGTTTTAAAGAAAGCTCTTCAGACATCAATGGATGCAGGTGCGGCGGGGATTAAGGTTCAAATTTCTGGACGTATTGGTGGAGCAGAAATTGCACGTGTCGAATGGTATAAAGAAGGAAGAATTCCTCTTCATACATTGCGTGCGGATATTGATTATGCGCAAGGTCGTGCAGAAACGACTTATGGTTCAATTGGCGTTAAGGTTTGGATTAATCGCGGCGATGAAGTGATTGTCAAAGCGAAACCGGCAGCATAAGGAGATTGATATGGCAACAGGACCGAGTAGAACGAAGTATCGTAAACAGCAGAAAGGAAATATGCGAGGTCTTTCGAAGGCGGGAAATTTCGTCGAGTTCGGAGACTTCGGAATGCAGTCTTTAGATCGAGCTTGGATTACTGCTCAACAGATCGAAGCATGCCGTGTGACGATTACTCGTTTTTTTAGCCGTAAGGGACAGGTTTGGATTCGCGTTTTTCCCGATAAGCCGATTACGAAAAAACCGGCGGAAACTCGTATGGGTAAAGGAAAAGGCGGCTTTGATCACTATGTAGCAACGGTGCGTCCCGGAAGACTTCTCTTTGAAGTAGGGGGAGTAACCCGAGAAGAGGCGCAAACAGCTTTGAGATTGGCAGCTGCAAAATTGCCGATACGGACGAAGTTTGTAGACCGTTTAGAAACAGTTTGATTTAGGTACTAAAGCTTATGGCAAAAAAGAAAATGAAAGATTTAGTAGATAGCTCTCTTTCTGATTTACAAGCAATGAATCGAGATCTTGCACGTGAGGTTTTCGAACTTCGCAACACATTGGCCGTCCAGCGTAAATTAGATAAGCCACATTTGTTGAAGGCAAAGAGAAAACAGAGAGCTCGAGTGCTGACTTTACTCACGAAAAAACATAAAGAGGGTGTTGCTTTATGACACAAGAAGAACGCGGAAAGCGAAAAGAAGTAATTGGTGTTGTTGTTGCAAATAAAATGGACAAGACAGTCACTGTTAAAGTGTCTTGTAAAATGCGACATCCGAAATATCAAAAGGTCATTGAGCGTACAAGTAAATATTACGCCCATGATGATTCAGATGCTTTAGAGATTGGACAAAAGGTACGTCTTATGGAGACTCGCCCTTTGTCAAAATTAAAGCGTTGGCGTGTGATAGAAGCTCTTTAAATTTGGGATTGAAGTATGATTCAACAAGAAACTGATCTGGAAGTGGCAGACAACACGGGAGCAAAACGCGTCCGATGTTTTAAAGTTCTCGGAGGAACTCGAAGAAGATACGCTCATGTTGGAGATGTGATTGTTTGTTCCGTTAAAGAGGCGGATCCAAAGGGCGCAGTGAAAAAAGGAGAGGTCGTTAAGGCGGTTATCGTTCGTA
>CAYVDU010000226.1:0-2779 GCA_964450765.1 uncultured bacterium
AATTTTACAAAATTGCAGCCGCCGCACACAGCTTTGACGACGTCATTCGCATGTTTGATCTGGCCAAATACAATCCCAAGCTAAGTACTATTTGCATAGGAGAAAAAGGCGCTTTTTTAAGAATTCTAACAAATGTTTTAAAGAATAAAATCCAATTTGCTTCTATCGGAGAAACGACTGCAACAGCCCCTGGACAAATCTGCTATCAAGATCTTGATCGTCTTTATCGCTACACAAATATCTCCCCCAATACAGCCCTTTACGGACTTATCGGAGATCCCATCAACGCAAGTCAAGGGCATGTCTACCACAATCAGCTCTTTGCCAAAAAGCAAATGGATGCAGTGTATATAAAAATGCCAATCAAAGAACATGAACTAGATCTCTTCTTTCGGTTTATCAAACAAATGCCCTTTCAAGGTCTAAGCGTTACAATGCCGCTCAAAGAAAAAGTGATCCCTTTTCTCGATGAATTAGATTCTGAATCTCAAATCACCAAGGCAGTCAATACCATTGTATTTCAAGGAAAAAAACTCATTGGGAAAAATACAGATGGGCTTGGAGCTCTGAAAGCCATCAAAACCAAAGGGCCCGTTAAAGGAAAAACAATCGTGATATTGGGTGCCGGCGGATCTGCAAAAGCCATCGCCTTTGCAGCCAACCAAGAAGGTGCTAACGTCCTCATTCTCAATCGAACCCAAGAAAAAGCAATCCGCGCTGCACAGAGGTTGGGATGTCAAGGAGGATCTCTTGCAGACATACCAAGCTCGTATGATCTTCTCATCAACTGCACCTCAGATCCTCTTCCTATCGACCCATCGAAAATTCATCCTGGATCTACGATCATGGACATTACCTATGTCCCCAAAACAACACAAATACTCAAAGAAGCTCTGCAAAGAAAGTGTCAAGTGATCTACGGAGAGGAAATGTTTTTCAACCAAGCAAGTGAGCAAAGAATCCTTTGGGGCGTATGACGGTGATTTCTATACCTCCAAAACAAAGAAAAACGGCTTTCTACTTTGGAGAAAATATCGTCACAACTTCACTCATAAAAAAAATCTGTCAAAACACAAAAACAGTCATCATTATGGATCTGTATTTTGACAATCCATCAATACAATCCATGGCAGCAGAACTCAATGCCTCTCTTTTTACACTAGAAGGGGGAGAGTCCGCTAAAACGCAAAAAAAAAAAACAAGAAGTTGAAGCATTTCTCTTCAAAGAAAAATGCGGTAAAGACACAACACTCATTGCACTCGGCGGAGGAACTATTACAGATCTTGTGGCCTTCATCGCATCTACATACATGCGCGGAATCCGTCTCATCCTCATCCCCACCACTCTTCTTGCCATGGTCGATGCGGCCATTGGTGGAAAAACATCGATCAATACGCCATTTGGGAAAAATCTCTTAGGCTCCTACTATCCTCCGGACGCCATCCTTTGCGACTTACGTTTTCTAAAAACGCTGCCTTCCATGGAATGGCAAAACGGTCTTGCCGAAATCCTTAAAATAGGACTTATATCCGATGACTCTCTTTGTATAGAACCTCAAACAAAAGACACCATTTTAAAAGCCATCCTACAGAAAATAAAAATCGTTATGGAAGATCCCTATGACCAAGGATTCAGAAAAACCCTCAATTTTGGACATACCATTGGCCACGCACTTGAAACTCTTTCAAAATACAAAATCCCTCATGGAAAAGCTGTTGCATTAGGATGCCTTGCAGAAGCGCATCTCAGCATGAATCTCGGATTTTTAAATCCTAAAGATTTTGAAAAAATAAAAAAAATGTACCTGTCATTTTCTTTAAAAATCCCACGCAATTGTTCCTCTAAAAAACTCATAGAAACAATGCGGATCGATAAAAAAAATCAAAATGGAAACGTGCATTGCGTACTTATTGACCAAATCGGACACGCCATCGAATTTGAAGGAAAATATACACGAGCTATTTCAGAAGAAGAATTAATCCCAACCCTTTCTTGGATAAAATCTTATTGAAACTTTCTGACTTCTTTATTAGGCATAGTATATGTAAATGGTGTCGTAGGTAATAATCCATTTGATTGTTGAATCAAAGGACGAGGATCAACTTTACCGAAACCACCAAGAAGACCTCTCAGTTCCATCAAATCTTCTCCCAACCAATTATGCTGATTATCGACATTTCCCGTCCCCTCATCAGTCCACGGAGCCCCTCTACCTACAACAGGCATTGCTGTAAAAGGATCGTCCACCGGTCTTTCACAAAGGTAAGTATCTCCTGTCGCAAGCAAACCGGCTTTCAATTCAGGATCTTCAAATTTAATTATCAACATCTCTTGCATTATTTGTCTTTTATTAGGATGCCATGTTTTATGAGAAAGAAAAGGGTTCATTTTTTGACCCAATAGAAAAGCTGTATGTCCATCAGCTGACTTCAGTTTTTCTGCTAATTCTTGTTTTTGCTTTGCTGGCATGAGAGGACAGAAGTCAATCAGTTTCTCATAGTGAAAAACCGCTTCTAAGCATCTAAATTTATTTTTTTTAAAAAGAATAGGTTTTTCAAAAAAATTAGATAAAAACCCCGTGATTGGATTGCTATATACCTTATAAAAGCAAAGAGCTCGATTGTTACTTTTACAAAATTTTGCAAAAGCACACACATCCTGTGGGCCAGGAAAAAACGATTCTATCGGTGCATTACAAACCCTTTGATCTCCAACCTTTGGATAAGATTTCTGCTGAGAAACTGGTGCCACAGATTGTGACTGAGAAGGGGTCGCTGA
>CAYVDU010000227.1:0-2763 GCA_964450765.1 uncultured bacterium
CCTCTTAAAAACACTGTTCTTGATTATGTTGAAGGCAGAAAAGATTTAGACCTCAAAATCATCAGAGCGATTGGAGATCCCCACGCACGAATTCGAGAAGATCGTTTGCGCATGATTCGAGCCATCCGCTTAGCATGCCGTTTTGGATTTGACATCGAACAACATACAAAACAAGCCATTTTAGCGCATGCAAGTGAACTTTTCCCATCAGTTGCCATTGAAAGAGTTTGGCAAGAACTGACAAAAGCGCATGCTTTCGGCAATCTTTGCGATGTTCTTATAAAATTGCATGAGTTCCATCTTTTAAAAGAAGTATTTCCAGATTTAAAAGAAAAACCCCTTTCAGAAATTCAAAACGCGATGCTCATTGCAAAAAATTATCCCAAAAATGCTCACGTCATCGCCTTTATTTTAGCTCTTTTCCCTCTCTACTCTTTAGAGCAGGCGCTATCTCTTTGTAAAAAACTCAAGCTATCCAATCAAAACCAAGACTTTATTATCTCTTTATTTTCAATCAAAGACCACATCAGTAAAGAACATGAGCACCCCGGATCCATCGAACTCTACGACTGGGCGCATCTTTACGCAAATCGTTTTATCCTCGAAATTCTCAGCATCCTCGACTGCCACCTAAGAGGCAAAGAACAAAAAACATTTCTTCTTCATCATGAAGAAAGAATGAGAAAGCTCTCCTCTTTTATTCAGAGAATCCAAGAAAATAATCCTGTGGTCAAAGCGAAAGATCTCCTCAGCATCGGAATCACTCCTGGAGAAAAAATGGGACAATTACTCAAAGAAGCCAATCGCATTTGCATTAACCAAGGAATCGAAGATCCTAAAATCGCTATAGAGCAACTACCCCGATGACGATTCAAATCAAAAGCCTACAACACCCTCTTGTCAAACACTGGACTCTTCTTAAAAAAGAAAAATCTTACAGACAAGAAACCAAAAAAATTCTCATCATCGGAGAGAGTCTCATTCGAGAACTCACCGTACCCATCGACAAAATCATCAGCACCCGCCCTGTCAACATCCCCTGCAAAGAATCGTATATCGTCACTTTAGAAATTCTAAAAAAAATCACATCGTTTGATACAGACACAATAGCAGCAGAAATCGATCTACCGATCCCCCAAGAAATCCAAGATCAAAAATTTATCCTCATTTTAGATCGCATTCAAGATCCAGGCAATCTTGGCACTTTATTTCGCACAGCATGGGCGCTAAAATGGGAAGCAATCATCATCACACCCGAAACAGTCGATCCTTTTAATGACAAAGCTCTAAGAGCCTCTCAAGGAGCCATTCTCCACATTCCTTTTATAGAGAAAACTCCGGAGGAGATCGTTCAATGGTTAGACGCCAAAAAAATCCCTCTTTGGGTAGCGGATGCAAAAGGAGCGCCTGTGAAACAACTAACATTCACAGCACCTCTTGCCCTTGTTTTAAGTCATGAAGGACAAGGTGTAAGCGCTTGGGCAAAAACCAAAGGAAAGCTTCTTTCCATTCCCTTAAGCAACAATATGGACTCTCTCAACGTATCTTCTGCAGGAGCCATTCTTTTATACACATTGAGAGGAACATGAAACACTACGACTTCGAAGAAGATTTTCATGCAAAAGATCGAAAACATCATCGCAAAGAAAGAAAACACGCCCAACAAACCGACCGATCTAAATTCAAAAAAACGGATCTCTCTACCACGCAAACAGCTCTCAAAGAACACCATCTTAAGGGAAAAGTCATTTCTATTTCTGGCGAAGGAAGTCTTGTTGATTGCGAGGGGAAAATCTATTTATGCTCTTTAAAAGGGCTTCTTAAAAAAGAAAAAGGTCTTTCAAAAAATTTAATTGCCGTAGGAGACAATGTCTTTTTCGATCCTAGCTCCGAAGATACGGGCGCTATTGTTGGTGTAGACCAACGTTTTTCTTTTTTATCGAGAACCGATATCAGCGGGAAAAAAGAGCAACTGATTGCCGTAAATATTGATATCGCCGTGATCTCCGTCTCCATCATGCACCCCGAATTAAAACCAGCTCTTGTCGATCGATATCTAATTGCTGCAGAAAAAGGATCCATGCATCCCATCATTGTCATCAATAAAATCGACCTTTTAGAAAGCGCCTCTTTAGAAGAACAAGAACTCTACAAAGAATTTCTCTCTGTATACGAACCCCTCGGCTATCCAATTCTTTCCGTCAGCTCAACAACAGGCATTGGCATTGAATCTCTTAAATCCCATCTTAAAAATAAAACATCCGTTTTCTCTGGACAATCTGGTGTCGGCAAATCCTCTCTTTTGAATGCCTGTTTTGGATTTTCTCTAAAAACAGGAGAACTTGCACAAAAAACGATCAAGGGCACACACACTACAACCATGACGCAACTGATTCATTTGCCAGAAGGTGGTTATTGTGTCGACACCCCGGGAATTCGAAGCTTTAGCCTTTGGAAATTAGAGACCGAAGACGTAACGACTCATTTTCATGACATCCAGAAGCTTGCAAAAAAATGTAAATTTCCTGATTGTACACATCGAATGGAACCGAAGTGCGCTGTGTTAAAGGCCCTACAACAAGGAAAAATCTCTTCTCTTCGCTACGAATCCTACAAAAATCTACTCACGCAAGCAGAAGATGGTTCCGATAAAACAACATGGGATTAAATACCAAAAATAATGGAGCTCTTGTCTGATTGTGACTCGCAAGTTTATTGGTGTAAGATAAGAAAAACAGGATAACGTCGCGAAGCGCGGCTGAG
>CAYVDU010000228.1:0-2740 GCA_964450765.1 uncultured bacterium
GGTTGTTACGGCTTCCAATTCAGGAGCTGAAACTCTCCCCTTCATTAAGGTGTGGGCGATTTTGCCTGCTGCTTTGTTGTTAACATTTCTTTTTACGCGTTTAACAAATCGTTTTTCTCGAGATAAAGTTTTTTATTTCATGATGACTTTGTTTCTGTCATTCTTTTTTATTTTTACTTTTGTTTTATTCCCAGCTCAAGAGTATCTCCATCCAAATCAGCTTGCAGATAAGATTCAAGCATTTCTTCCTGAGGGGTTTAAGGGATTGGTTGCTTTGTTTCGCAACTGGACTTTCACTTTGTTTTATGTGATGTCTGAGCTTTGGGGAACGGCGATTTTAACCGTTCTTTTTTGGGGATTTGCCAATGAAGTGACATCGGTGAGCGAGGCTCGTAGATATTACGTGCTTTGGAGTATTGGTGCGAATGTGGCAGGTATTTTTTCAGGTCAGGCTGCTATTTATTTTTCAGGAGATCTATTTTATTCTTGGTTGCCTTATGGGAAAACTCCGTGGGAACAATCTGTTTTATTTGTGAATTGCGTGATTTTGGTTTCCGGCTTTTTAACCATGGGTGTGTTTCGTTGGTTTAATAAACACGTGATTCGTCCTGAAGAGAAGTCTCGGGCAGAGGCGGCTCCTCAAGAGAAAATAAAAATGTCGATGCGCAAAAATTTTGCGTATTTGGCTCGATCTAAATATTTAATTTGTATTGCTTTGATTGTCCTTGGCTATAACTTGGCGATTAATTTGATTGAAGTTGTGTGGAAGAACCAGATTAAGCAGCTTTATTCAAATCCGAATGATTACAATGTTTATATGGGCGAAGTCATGACGTGGATGGGCGTTATTGCAACATTGATTTCTGTATTTGTGACGGGGAATGTGATTCGACGTTTTTCTTGGTCTGCGAGCGCTCTTGTGACGCCTGTGATTACTTTGATTACTGGAATGGCATTTTTTACGATTGTATTGTTGCAAAATTCCGGAATGAATTGGTTTGCTGGAGTGATGGGTTTTTCTCCTCTAGTGTTGAGTGTTATGTTGGGAACCTTGCAAAACTGTATGACTCGCGCCTGCAAGTATACTCTGTTTGATGCGACCAAGGAGATGTCTTTTATCCCATTGAGCAGTGAATCGAGATTGAAAGGGAAAGCGGCCATTGACGGTGTTGGTTCTCGATTGGGCAAATCGGGAGGATCTGTGATTCACCAAGGCCTTCTTCTTTGTTTTGCAACAGTTTCTTCAAGCACTCCTTATGTGGCGGCAATTTTCTTTATCGTTGTTGTTGTGTGGAGTCTTTCTGCAATGGCGTTAGGCAAGCGGTTTGATGCTCTTGTTGCAGAGCATGAGAAAGTAGATATTGCTGACGATGTTCCGGAGTCTTCTAAAACACCTGTTTTGCAATCTTAAGAGAAGAGAGGAAACAGCTATAGTCGATTTAAAATTTATTATCTCTTTTCTTTTTTCTTCGCGTTTCGCGATTTCTTTTTTTCTTTTCTGCGCTTTTGCGCTTCTTTTTAATTCTGCGTTTCCCTCTTCATACTTTATATAGCACAACCTGATTCTTCATCTTTTTTCGGTATTACTGATTTTTCTTCTCTGTACTTTCCTTTTGTTCTCTCTGTCTAAAAATTAAGCTGTTCAGACAAATCAAAATTTGATAGATCCATAAAAGTAGTCTGCATTGATTTCGGAAAGAGGTTTGTTTTTATGGAATTTGCCAAAGATAAAATGGAGTGGCTGGAGTTTGATCTTTTGGAAAAATATCCGCATGTAATTCATGGTGTTTTTTTAAGAAAAGGCGGAGTGAGTGAGAAGCATTTTGCATCGCTGAATTTGGGCGATGGAGTGGGCGATCATCCGGACCATGTTAAGTTGAACCGAGAACTTGTTCGTAAAAGACTCGATCTTTCCCATATTGTGTATTCTAAACAAAATCATGGAGTGAATGTATTTCGCGTGACATCAAAAAATGCGGATAAGATCACTCCTGCAGATGCCCTTTTTACAACAGAAAAAGGAATTGGCCTTGCTGTGGTTCATGCGGATTGCCAGGGGGCTATTTTTTATGATCCCGTTCATGAGGCTGTTGGAGTTGTTCATGCAGGATGGAGAGGGAATGTTCAAAATATTTACGCACGTCTTTTTGAGGCGATGCATCGAGAAATAGGAACGCAGCCTCATAATTTATTGGTTTGTATTTCTCCGTCTTTAGGCCCGGATCATGCTGAGTACAAAAATTATAAGCAGGATTTTCCTGAGTCTTTTTGGAGTTTTCAGGCAAAGCCAAATCATTTTGATTTTTGGGCTATTAGCCGCCATCAGCTGACTGAGTGTGGTGTTTTAGAAAAAAACATTGAAATTAGCAGTGTATGTTCATTTTGCAGCCCAGAAGAGTGTTTTTCATATCGACGCGAGAAGGAAACAGGACGCAATGCAACGATTGTCGGTTTGAAAAGTTCTTGAGTTTTGTAATCAGTGCCCTCACAATGTAAGGGATGAAGGTTGAAGCGCTTCGTCTTTCTGGATTAAAAGTTTTAACTCCCCGTGTATTTTGTGATGAAAGGGGTTTTTTTTTAGAAACATTTCGAGCTCCTCTTTATCAAAAAGAGGGGATTGATGTTTCTTTTGTTCAGGATAATCTTGTTTTTTCTCAAAAAAATGTCATTCGTGGTTTGCATTTTCAAAATTCTCCCGGTCAGGCGAAGTTGGTGAGCTGTCTGCAAGGGTCGATTTGGG
>CAYVDU010000229.1:0-2729 GCA_964450765.1 uncultured bacterium
TTGATTCGACAGCAGCTAGTAAATTTGGGTCGGCAAGGTCTGCTTTTTTTAAGTTGTTTGCAATTTCTTTGAGTGATTTTTCAATTTGCCCTGCAGATGTTCTTTGCGGTTTATACATGAGAAAATTGCTTTGGGCGGATCTTGCAAATGCTCTTGGGTAGTCGTATTCAATCAGGAGTTTTTTGACTTCTTCCACAATAGGAGGCTCTCCTGTAATGAGGAAGGAATCGGTTTCTTTAATGTGGCGGATGTTTTCGATGGCATACATGAGTTTCGTATCTTTGACGCCGGATGCCTTAAAACTTTTCATGAGATTGTCTAAATCTTCTTCGATGACTGTTGCCGATGTGTGTTGCAGCTTGTAGATATAGTAAGTTGTTTTCTGCGTTGTTTCATTGTCGGAGGCAACCGTATCTAGAGTGCCGATCAGATCCTCTATTTTTTTGATGGTTGCTGTATCTCCGGTGAAAAGAAGCGAATTGGTGGCTTTGATCCATTTCATTGTTTGGAGAGTCTGGATAAAGGCAGGGTCCGTGAAGCGATTTGTTTTCAAATCGGAAATCACTTCTTTTACGGAATTGACAAGAACTTCGCCGGTGCGATGTTTCGGTTTGTAGATGAAAAACTGGTTATTGACATGAATCGCTATGATATTTGCATCAAAAGAGGGAATGATTTCTTCGATTCTTTTGAGAGAAGATTCGGATCCTGTAAAAAGAATCGAATTGGTTTCTTCCATGTATTTCATTCCCTGGATCGTATGAATGATTCCCTCTTCAGAGACATTGGATTTGTCTAGATTGGCTGCAAATGACTTTAGAGAAGATGCGATGGCTGAATAGGGAGCATGAGCAATTTTATAGATGTAGAAATTTTGTTTTTGAAGGGCGCTTTTAGAGGGTTGTACATCGATTGTAGCTAAGAGTTCTTGGATTCTGACAAAGTTGTTTTCTTCCCCAGTAAAGACAAGAGTGTTTGTTAATGGATTGATTTTGACATTTTGGATGGTTTCAATAAGGGTTGGATTGATTCCTTTTGTGCCCTTGAGATTATTTGCCATCTCTAGAAGTGCTTTTTCAATATCTTTTGCGTTGCGATAATGGGGCTTGTAGATAAAGAACGATTCGGTTCCTGCTGCATGTTTGGGCGGAGTGTCTAAAGAAGCCAAGAATTCTTTCACTTTGTTTAACGAGGTGGGCGTTCCCGAAAACATGAGGGAATTGGTTTGAGGAACAAAACGAGCTGATTGTATGGTTTCAATAAGATCCGGTTCTGGGGCTGCTGATTTTTCTAAATGCTCGGCGATATTGTGGAGACCTATTAAAAGATCGGTTCCGGTTCTGTGTTCGATTTTATAGACAAAAATATTTTCAGTAATCGGTTTGGTTTTACTTGGTGAAAATTCTCCTTTAGGAGGAATGTCAAGTGTGGTCAAAATGGAAATGGCTCTTTCTGTGAGTTCGAATGTGGATACGATAAAGATGGTATTTGTGAATGGCTGCGCCACCAAAATAAAAGGATTGCCTTGCGTTAATGGCGCCATGATTTGATTGGCGGTGTCGATCAGAAATTCGGCTTTGTTATTGAGCGCCTCGTAGCTCTTAATGTCAAAAAGAGTTTGCGGGGAATCTAAAATTTCAATAAGGGCAGCTACTTTTTCAACATTTGCAGTCACATCTGTTAAAATAATTTGTCTTGTTTCCGGAGATGTTTCCACGAGAGATTCTGCAGAAATCATAGGGCGGATAATCGCTGCAATGGAATCTGGTTTTGCATTTTTAACACGGAAAACACGAGTAACGATGGCAGGTGGTGTTCCCGTGATATCTTTAGTGACAAGTGTAGCCAGTTGTTTTACGTTGGCGGCTCTATGAATCACGAGATTATTATCTTGTTCAAGGAGCATTAGTCCGTTGATGCGCAGCACTTGCACAAGTGTTGCCATGACGCTTTCTCGAGAAATAGGAGCATCTGAGATGACGGAGACAGTAAAATCAAGATCGTTTTTATTGTAGATGAAATTTGTATTGCAAATCTTACTTGCAAAACGGAGATATTCAATGATGGAAACGGTGTTATAATTGATGGTAAATCCCTCTTCTGTCTTGATTGCAGGAGAAGAATCTAACACTTTTGGCTCTTCTGGATCGTTTGCAAATGAAATGCTAGCAATGCATAGGAAAAGGCTTAAGAGATAAGACGTCATCCAATTCATAGAATTTATTATTTTCGGTATAACACGATGAGCTTAGAGAGTGTCAATATAATTGATCAGACTCTCATGCGCAGCCGCCCATAACAGAATCGTAAATGACTCTGCATATTAACTCAAGCTGATAAAAACAGCGATGTAACTCTTTTTTGTCAAACAACAAAATCAACAATCGAAATGATAGGAATTATTTTGGAATATCAATAAACAAGAAGAAACTAGAACAGAACAGGATCTGTATGATTGCAAACGGCATGATAAGAAAGTTAGAACAGAATTGGGATATGTATGGTTAACAGCGGCATGGTAGGAAAACTAGAACAGAACAGGATTTGCACGGTCACAGCGGCATCATAAGAAAGATAGAAGAGAACAGGATATGCATGATCGCAAGCGGCATGATAAGCAGGATGATAAGATGAAATTAGAATAGGATGGGATATGTATGATCACAGCGGCATGATAAGAAAGATAGAAGAGAACAGGATATGCATGATCGCAAGCGGCATGATAAGCA
>CAYVDU010000230.1:0-398 GCA_964450765.1 uncultured bacterium
CTCGGAGTGAAAAAGAGGGGTGAAAAATATCTGGGGTGTCTTGAGGTACATGGAGAGATAAGGAGGCGTTACATCCTCCTGTATAGGCCTGTTGATACGCTAGGTTTTCTGCATAATCTCGAGATCCGCAGCCTAATTCAGTCATAAAACGAGAATAAAGAGCTAGTAAGGGGAGGTCTTGGACAGAGATATCGGGGATATCGTAGATAAGGTCTGCATAGATAATTCTGTTGGTAAAGCAATCATGGTGAAAAATAGAGAGAGAATTTTTCTGAATTTCTGTGAGATGAAAGTTTTGCGTGTGAGGAGGTACGTCTTGCAAAGTAAGGGTTGGTAAACAATCTAAGGACTGATGTTCTTGAGCCTCTTGATATTGAGTTAGTTCTTTAGACTGAGCA
>CAYVDU010000230.1:408-2717 GCA_964450765.1 uncultured bacterium
ATTTTTTCATCAATATGACTTCTAAGGTGTGATAGTTTTGCAAGCTCTTCTTCTCTTTCTTTTTCGCTCAGTGTCGGATCCGGTAGAAATGTCAATTCAACAAGATGGGGATTGTCAATGAGGTATTTATGGATGAGAGAGGAAAGGAAGTGGGGGTTTTTTAAGTGGGCTCTTAAATGTTCAAAGAGAGAGTGAATGAGAAGAGCGCTTTCGGCTTTTCCTCCATGTTGCTTCACGAGGCCTGCGCGGAAGAATAAGGAAAGTCCAAAGGGAACTCCTTCTGCTCTAATTTCTGTTCTTTCAAACTCTAGTTGATGAAGACATGCATCGATTTGTTCGGTAGAAAATGTGGCGGTTTTGAGGGTGTGAAAAATGATTTTTTTGAGTTCTATAGCATCTTTGGCCTCGCATCCTTTACATATGATTGTAAAGGGAATCTCACTCATTTCAATATCAATCGAAGAATCCGCAGAGAGGCAAAGATTGGATTTTAAGAGAGCTTTTTTCAACAAAGAAGCGTCAGTATCCATGAGAAGAAGATCTAAAAGACATAGCGCCAGCACATCTTCTTGATTTGTAACATGCGCTGTCAGCCAAGAGAAGGTAATCCATGTCTTTTTTTCAACAGAGTCTGTAGGAGAGATAGGATAGTGATGAGAGATTGTAACGGGAGAGGAAAATCGAGTTTGCAAAGGAATGGGAGGTAAGGGAGGTAGGCTTGTTACATGCCGGAGTGTTTTATCGAGGATGAAATCAAGGTGTTTTGTTAAGGGGATATTTCCATAGAAAAAGAAAAGACAGCGGGAAGGATGATAAAACGTGTGATGGAATTCTTTGAGTTCTTGATAGGACAGAAGAGGAATTTCTTTAGGATCTCCTCCGGAATTGAGTGAGTAGGGAAGTTCCGGGGTTAGATATTTCATGATACACTCCCAAAGTCTTGCTTCGGGAGATGAAAGGGCTCCTTTCATTTCATTGTAGACAACGCCTTGAAACTGCAGGGGTGTTTTTGGGTTTTGCGCTTGTAAGAATTCTAGGCGATGCCCTTCTTGCAGGAAGCTCATTTTTTTGAGTTCTGGATGGAAGACAGCGTCTAGGTAGACCTCAAGAATATTGTAGAAATCTTTTTCGACGATGGAGCTTGCTGGATAGCATGTGAAGTCTTGCCCTGTGAGGGCATTCATATATGTGTTAAGGCTATGGCGAGCCATAGAGAAGAAGGGATCTTTAATGGGGAACTTTTCAGATCCGCAAAGCACAATGTGTTCGAGGATATGGGCTACGCCATTGGATGTTTTTGGACGGGTTTGGAAAGAGAGGCTGAAAAGATTTTCAACATCGTCATTTGCTACATAAAGAACTTGAGCTCCTGTTGGTTCATGAATGACTTCAATTAAGGTGCTCCGGAGTTCTTCTAAGGGCAGATAACGAGTGACTACAAACGAATGATATTTTTGTCCTTTTGCGTTTAACAAGCGTTCACTTTCTTTTTTCTTCTATTTTTCAGTCTATGAGAATTTGTGCGATTTGCGCAAGGATGTATGTACCCGTTCTACTTGAAAGTTTCTTGTTTTGATCAGAATGAGAAGAAAAGAGAAAGTGCAGAAAAAAGAAAAACATAGAGGACTTTCAACTAGAAGGTCTTTTTCTTGACTATTTTTTAGAGCTTCTAGAGGCATGTCTTGTGCACTCCAGAGTCATGTAGTTGCATTCTCCTAAAAGAAGCAAGAGTTGGTTTCTGTCTTGAATCAGGATTTGAGGATCTGCATTTTCTTGGATATCTGTTTTTAGTTTTTCCCAGGCTCCATGAACTTGCTTTTGTAATTTTCTATAGGCGTCCCAATGAGCTTTTCGATTGGCTAATATGGATTTTTTCTCGGTAGCTAAGAGTTTGGTCATTGATTTAATTTTGTTTGAAAGTTTCGTTTGCGCTTTAGCTGTTGTTTTCTTTTTGCGGGAAACCATGTTAATTCCTCTTAATGCTCTGTATTTCTAATATTATTTAAAAAATATTATTATTTCAATTTATTTGTTATGTTATTGGTTTTGAAAGGCCTTTATGTTTTTCTTTTTCTGCGATTCTATCGCTTCCTCTTTTCTTCCATGCTGATCCTTAAGTTTTTATTTGCCAGAACCCAATTGAAACAAAGACTTTTCAAACAGAAGTGCTATATGTCGTTTATGTTCAAGAATATACAAGAAAACTAAGAACGGTCTGAGAGTTGGTTTCGATGGGGTTTAAATGAAGAATTTTCAACAGAAACGGGTATATATATGATTTTTTTTGGTGAAAAAAAGATTTTTTTTGT
>CAYVDU010000231.1:0-2712 GCA_964450765.1 uncultured bacterium
AAAACGTTCCCGTTGAGTCTTTTACTCCTCTTCAAAAAAGTCCTCAACTGATCAATACGGACTTTCATCTTAGAAAAAAAGAAACTTCTCTTAAAAAAGATGTTCTAGAAATCGATATGGAATTCATTAAAAGAGAATTTTTATAAATTAGACCTCTTGCATTACTAAAGTCTTTTGACCCAATTTTCACTTAAAATCGCAGGGGTAATATCAACATCTGTATATAACCTCTGCCATTTTAATCGAAAATCGGTCAAAATAATCCCAAAAATCGACGAAAAATTTTACTGAGATAAGTTTTACAATGCGCACACTTCGATACTCTGTCTATATTACTTTTGCCCTTCTCACAGGGTGCCACCATTCCTCATCCATGATTGATCCCATTGCAGTGATTCAAATTCAGGATAGAAATGGTCTAACAGAAACAGTAAGCGCTCCTGAGCGATTAGAAAACTACAATAAGATCGATTTTCTCTCTCCTCAACCTTACAAAAAAATTCTTCGCGTCTATAAAAAAGACGGAAAAAATCATTCTAAAATTACAACATACTACCCCAACGGAAACGTTTGGCAATACCTGGAAGCAAAAGAATTACGCGCTTATGGAGATTACAAAGAATGGTTCCCAAATGGCCAAATTAAAATTGAAGCAACCGTTATCGGCGGTACCGCAGATGTGATTCCAGGATCTCAAAGCGACTGGCTTTTTGATGGAATCTGCCATGTATGGGACGAACAAGGAAACCTTCTTGCAGCAATGCCATACTCTAAAGGATCTCTAGAAGGAATCTCTGTATATTACTATCATTCAGGACAAATCGAAAAAGAGCTCCCATTTCATAAACATGTTTTGGAAGGAGTTGCCACTGAATACTACCCCAGTAATCGCATCAAATCAAAAACAGCGTATAATCAAGGCAAAAAAACAGGCTCCAGTTTCGGTTATTTTCAAAATGGACAAGTATCTTGGGAAGAATCTTACCGAGATGACCTGATTTTGCAAGGCTCTTATTACACTCCTAGAGGAGAGCTTATTGCAGAAGTCACCAATGGCTCCGGATTTCAAGCTATTTTCAGTGAAGAGCAGTTATCAGCCCTCGTTCAAATTCAACAAGGATCTGCAGAAGGAGGCGTTAAACAATTCAATCCAAAAGGAGATCTTCACTCCATTTATCACGTTAAAAACGGACGTAAAGTGGGGGAAGAGGTCATCTATTTTTCATCTCAAGAAACAAACCAAGGCTCACCGCAACCCAAAATTTCTCTTGAGTGGAATGATCACTTAATTCACGGAACCGTAAAAACATGGTACAGCACCGGCAGTCTTCAGAGCCAAAAAGAATACTGTCATAATAAGAAAACAGGCCCGTCGATTGCATGGTATAAGGACGGATCTTTAATGCTCGTCGAAGAGTATGAAGAGGATAAGTTAATCAAGGGACAATACTATAAAAAGAATGCCATCGATTCTATTTCTTCGATTGTCAAAGGAACAGGAATCGCTACACTCTATGATGAAAACGGGGTTTTCTTACGTAAAATTACCTACGACAAAGGCGATCCGGTCATCCCCGACAAAGATTAAAATGAATATTATTTTACTTTTTGAATCTTAGAAGCAGGGGATTTCTCTTTCGGCTTCGGATCACAGAAATGATATCCAGGGCAATCATTCGATCGGATCAAAGAACCCGGAGAAACATTCGTGCACATTGAATAATACCCCTCCGATGGACATTGCCAGACGACCGTATATGGAGTCATCGAAACATCTGGTGTCGGGGGATGTTCATATTTTGTAGGAGACAGATTCATTGTAAAATTCTTTTGTTGGTTCGGCTGAATCGTCGCCTCTCCTAAATATGTACCATCCGATGCTTGAATAGTCGCTGTTAAGATAAACGGAGAATTATTATACAAAAGAATGCTTCCTGAATCGGTGTCTGCTGTTAAAGATACAAAAGAAAAATAACTCAAAATCCAAACAAACCACTTCACAGAACATTCCTCCCAAACTATTGGAACCTACCTCAGTGAATTTTTTTACTGGGATTCTGAGACTCCCAATGCGCATAGCGCAAATCTAAATGTCCCTCATTCGAAACAATCACATCTTTCAATGCACTCTTTTTTACATAGTTCACTGAGAGGTGATATAAAGGAATCAGCGGCATTTCTTCCATTAAAAGAGCTTCCGCCTGTCTCAATATTTGCATTCGCTCTTCTTTGTCCATACATACTGCAGAACGGTTTAAAAGATCAATATATTGACTATTTTCCCAACAAGTGTTGTTCGTTCCGTTATCCTTATATTTAAAAACCTCTAGAAAATTAATAGGATCATTAAAGTCTGCAGTCCAAGAACCAATCGCAATCTGATACTCTTTACGAGATATCTTTTGAAAATAAGTCTTCAATTCAATCGCTTCTAAAGCAATCGGTATTTTCAGCACTTCTTGCAGTTGCTTTTGCAAACTTAAAGCTAAAATAGAGCTTCTTTCGTTATTGCAATAACTAATGACAAGGGGCTCTTTCAAAGAAGAATGCTCTTTCTCAAATTGCTCCAAACACTGCCTTGCCAGCTCAGCATTATGATCCAAAAAATAGCCAAGCGAACTCAATCCCATGGAAGGAGGAACCAAACGTGTTGCCGCTATCTGACCTCCTTGTAAAAGATGCTCTACAATCGCTTCACGGTCGATGGCATAA
>CAYVDU010000232.1:0-2703 GCA_964450765.1 uncultured bacterium
TTCTATCCTGCGATTTGCAAATCCAATCAAATCCCATCACCTTCTCTTCACTATTCCCTATCAAAGGCCGTTTTCTTGCCCAACTCAATATGCATCGTGAAAAAGACAAAATCATCACTCAAGCAAACTGGCGCATTCCTTCTTTAAAAACAGAGTTTTACGAAATAAAAAATGTGCAAGGACATTTAAACGCTTTTATACAATCCCAAAAACTCGAAGGAACCCTTCAAGGTTCTGCCGATTTCCCCTTTGGACCAATGACAGCATCATCTTCTATCCAATGGTTTGCAAATGGTTCTTTTTCCTTACCAGATCTAGACATTAAATCAGCTCCTCTTATTCTCAATGCCAATCTAGGCATTTCTTCAGATCGAATCATCACCGGGAAAACATCTCTTGCACTCCCCCAAATTCATGAGTTAACGCCTCAACTTTACGCAGCATTAGCGGGAGAGATCGTCTGGGAAAACCAAAACAATACCCAAGTGATTCATTCAGAATTCACTGCAAACAACATTTATTACAAAGAGTTTAAAGCAGAAAAAGCGCACATTTTTTTTGATGGCTCAAATCCATTCCAAGAAATCAACGGATTTGTTTCTCTGAACATAGAAGATGGAGCTTGGAAGACACTCACCATTCACACTGCTTATTTAGAAAGCACAAAAAATAAAGATTTTTGGCCTTTTCAATTCTCTTTAAACGGTGATTGGAAACATCCTTTAGAACTCACACTTTCAGGAGATCTGATCCCTAAAGAAACGACAACGCTCATTCTAAAACAAACCTCAGGATCTTTTTTTGAACATCCTTTCACATCTACAGATTCCATTCACATTGCGTGGAGCTCAAAACACATTTCGATCCCTCAAATGACTCTTCAGGTAGGAGAGGGTCTTGTCCAAGCATCTATAAACAGCGACATAGAAAAAACAAACGCAACTCTCTCAATGAAAACCATGCCCTTGGACATTCTCTCTTTAAACCCCTTAGATCTTCCGATCAACGGAACATTTGATCTAAATGCTTCCTTAGAAGGCCCAAATGACAAATTATCGGGACGTTTTACCAGCTCTATACAAGACCTTAATATCCATCGTTTAGGAGAAGTTATGCCGGTGAATGCAGACGGCGCCTTCAATGGGATTCTAGAAAAAAATTCACTCTCTTTAAAAGGAGATCTGACTTTCCAAAGCTCGCCTTTTTTGAGCTTCAATGTAAAGCTGCCAGTGCATTTACAAATGTGGCCATTTCAAATGGAGCCTATTTTGGAAGAAACAATTAAAGGGAATCTTTCTTTATCCGGACATATCGAAAACTGGCTCGATTTCTTCGATGTTGGGACTCACCGCCTTGAAGGGGCTTGTGAATTACAGATGACAGTAGGAAACACGCTAGGACATCCTCTTATGCAAGGATACTGTCATCTTGACAATGGGTATTATCAAAATTATTTCACAGGAACAGAACTTAAAAACATAAAAGCGGCCTTCAGCGCCCATCAAAACCTCATTACCTTAGATTCACTGACTGCAACCGATGCTCAGGACAAAGGACAATTCTTTGCCAAAGGAATCCTTCATCTCAGCTTACAAGAAAACTTTCCATTTGAATATGATGTTACCTTCGATCGTTTCACGTTTGCATCTCAAGATCTTGTTACCTCAGAAGCAGAAGGATCTTTAAAAATCACAGGGAATCTCCAGGAAGCTCTTGCCTTTGGACATTTAAATGTCATTGAAACAGACATCTCCATTCCTGCAAGACTCGCCAGAGCTTTGCCTGAACTTCAAGTTGTCTATAAGAATGCAATCGCTCCCCAAATACTTCCCACTCAAAAGCAAAACCACTATCCGCTGAATCTTGATATTCAAGTCGATGCTCCTGATGGTATTTTCATATCAGGAAGAGGGCTAGAATCTGAATGGAAAGGCAATTTTCACGTAAAAGGAACCCAAACGGCGATTGCAACTCAAGGCAAAATCGAACTCATCAAAGGCTCTTTTGTCTTTTCCGGGCGCGAATTTAAACTCACGGAAGGATCTCTCCTCTTTACAGGACAAGAAAACAAAGAACCTTTTCTCAATTTAGCCGCAACCATCACCATCAAAGACGTCGCCATCACCGCTTATCTCAGAGGCTCTATCAGCGATCCTCAAATAACTCTCCAGTCATCTCCGCCGCTGCCCATGGGAACGATTATGTCGTATCTATTGTTTGGCCAAGATCTTGCCGAAATCAATAGCTTCCAGGCTCTGCAACTGGCAAATTCACTCGCTTCTTTAGCCGGAGAAGGGCCAAACCTCCTAGAATCCACACGAAAATCTTTAGGTATCGACCAAATTCAAATCCTCACAATCCCAAGCCGAACTCAAGAAGGAGAAGACACAATCGCTCTCCAAGTGGGCAAATATGTGGTGGAAGGTGTCTTGGTTTCTTACTCTCAAGGGGCTGAAGATAGCAGTCAAAATATTAAAATCGAAATTGAAGGCACCGGTGGCTTTTCGTTCCTTTTAGAGAGTGATCAAAGCCAAGAACAAGGGAAATTCACCATCCGGTGGGGACATACCTATTAGACAATACTATTTACGATCGTTGATTTTTGATAGTTTTCGCGCAGCTTAAATATGATGTTATTTCTCGGAATTGGTATATACCGAAGACAGTTGAAGAATCGGCTTTCTGACGAGATTCAAAGCTGTA
>CAYVDU010000233.1:0-2680 GCA_964450765.1 uncultured bacterium
GCCTCTTGATCTATGGCCAGTTTAAATGCTTTTCTGATCGAAAGATTGGAAAATGGAGTAGATTCTGTGTTGAAAGTGCAAAAGGTTGAGGCGAGCATGGAAGTAAAAAGGGGCGTATGAGATTTTTGGATGTTTTGTAGGGATTCTATGGAAATAGGGGATAGGGCGCCGCCCACAATGTCGAGTTCATTATTTTCGAATAATTGAAGAGAAGTCATCTCGTCGGGGATGATGCTAATGTGGATGGAGTTGATTTTGATTTTATCGGCATTCCAAAAATTTTTATTTTTTTTAAGAAGAATAGAGTTATTGAATTTCATTTCTGTAATTTGAAAAGGGCCATTGTTAATGAGTTCTTCAGGAGATAGAGAAGGAGTGCTTTTATGGCTTGGTGTTGGTAAATATAAAGGGGATGCCGTCAGTGCTAAAAAATAGGGCGTACTTTCCTCTAGACAAACTTGCAGTGTCTGTGCGTTGAGAGCTCTTACTCCCACATCTTCAAGGCTGCAGCGTCTTTTTACATAGTTTTCTGCATTTCTAATGGGATACAGTAAATAAGAGCAGATTGATGGTTTTTGAGGGTTGAGGGCCGATTTCCAAGAGATTTCGAAATCATAAGCCGTCACGGGACATCCATCGCTCCAAAATGATTTTTTCAAATGGAATATGTAGGTTTTTCCATCGGGGGATGTATCGACTTTTTGGGCTAGCCCTAGTTGTATATTAGACCCTTCCGTGCAGCGAGTGAGTCCCTCAAAGAGTAAACAGATGAGAGATGATGATGCAAAATCAGAGGCATCCTTTGGATTTAAGGTAGTTGGGTTTACATTAAAAGCGATTCGTAAAGTGTTTGAAGGGGAATCAGGCGAGGAACATCCTCCTATCATAAGTGATGAGACAATGAGAATAATGAATATGTTTCTCATGAAATAGCCTTATCATTGAATTCACTATATTGCCAATTTTTCATTGGGACTTCTTTACGATCTCTAAATTTCCAGAAATGTGAAGCAGGTTGTATGATAAGGAATTTACTTGTCAAAGTAAGAATTTTTTTATAATACCGGAAATGATTGAAGAATTAGATAGAAGAGTCTGTCTCAGTAAAAAAACGTATGTTTTGATCGAAAATGGTTTTTTTGCTGAGATAGGTTCAAAGGGTTTTGGGGTATGCGTTTTGTAAAGAATGTCGTGATTTGTTTTTTGATTGTTTTTTTTGTGAACTACTTATTGCCAGGAATTGATGTTGTCAATCAGACGAAAATTCCTCATATTCGAGGAGATATCATTTTTTCTGTATCGCTCGGACTTTTAAATGCTTTGGTCATTCCTTTATTGAGTTTGTTTGATGGTTATTTGACGAAGCCTCGGGTTGCGATTGCAACGTTGATTTTGAATTTTGCTGCGTATGCTTTTTTAAAGCTGCTGCCTTTAGGCGTTTTTGTGACGACGGCGCAAGGATATATTACCTCTGCATTAGTAACGTCCGTTGCTTGTTTTATTCTGCATTATATGGAGATGAAACATCGCTCTTCAAAGATGGGTCCTTCTCAGTTTTCATAGGAACTTTGACGGGAGCTTGTTTTTTCAGCCCTGCAATAAGCAACGATAGGGTCGCTGCAGAAAGAAAGAGAAATAGGCCGGCAGATCCTAAATAATTCATGAATAAAGGTGCGATGATCGGTCCAGAAATCGCACCGATTCCATAAGAAAGAACAAAGCCTCCTGTTGCTGAGACAATTTGCTCTTCAGTGAGTTTTTCGCAGGTATATGCCATGCTTAGAGGATAGATGGCAAAAGAAAATCCCCCAAAAAGAAAACTAAGTATAAAAAGGAGGAGGGGGATTTGATGGTTAAAGATGCCAATAGCAAGTGCTGTGATCGTGGCAAGCAAGCTTGCAATCAACAGAACTTCTTTTCGATTTCGTTTGTCTGCGAGTTTCCCAAAAGGCCATTGGAAAAGTAAGCCTCCAAAAATGATTACAGCCATTAAATTGCCAATTTCAGGGATCGTCATGCCAATCTCTTTTGCATACACCGGAACAAGACCGTAAATGACGGCAAGAATAATGCCAGAGATAATTCCTCCAAAAAAACCAAGGGGCGATAGCTTAAAGAGCTGGCTTGTTTTTAATCGCGAAATGTCTCCTAGCTTTGGTTCGGAAACTTTTGTGAATATAAAAGGCAGCAAAGACGCCGCAAAAAGGCTGGCGACAATGAGGAGCGGCGCTTTGCTTAATGGATTTGCGAGATTAATGAGGAACTGACCTAAGGATAGAGCTCCGTAGAAAACGGCTAAGTAAATAGATAAAATAGCGCCGCGTAAATGATAGGGAGCTCTGACAAGGAGCCAGCTTTCAATCACGATGAAAATTCCTGCCATGCAAATTCCTCCAAAAAAGCGAAGGAAGGACCAATAATAAGGATTCATCCATGCTGATTGGCACAGCGTTAAAAGAGTAGAGTAACCTGCAAAATAAAGAAAAGCGCGGATATGTCCCTTTTTGGCGATCCATCGATCGAGTTTTAAAGAGCCCACCAAAATTCCTAAATATAAAGAGGAAGTAACGATACCGATGGTTTCTTTGTTGTAGAGTTCCATTTCCATTCGCAATGGGACAAAAGTATTGAGTAAGCCGCTTCCAAGAATCAGCAAGATAAGGCTCATAAAAGGGGCTGT
>CAYVDU010000234.1:0-2622 GCA_964450765.1 uncultured bacterium
CGTCGATGACCACCACCGGATGCGCCGCACCTTTTTCGACGAGGAACGAAAAGAAAGGGGTTAGAGCTGTAAGTCCTGCGGATTCATGAGAGGCAGGTCCGTATTGGAAAGAGGTCCTGCTTCCATGAGCGCGTAGCCATATAAAGTCGATTCTCCTTGCAAGAGATGAGAATTGCTGTTGTAAATCGCTCGGTGAATGAAAATAAATGACTCTTGTATTATACCCTGCTAGTGCCAAGGCTTGTGATAATTGTTCACATTGTTGTTGTGCGGGTTGAAAGGTTCCATTGTGGTCGTAATGCGCCTGAAAAACAACGGCATTTCGTGATTTCTCTTCAGGTTCTCTGAATTGGGTTGTTAATTCTGAAATATTACTAAATGTGAAGATAGATCTGTTTTCAAGAATGCGAGTTGGCCAGCCTTTTCTCCAGTCACCCTCATATGATTCTCCGCTAGCACAGGTGTACTTACCGTAGCCATGTTTTTTATTATGTTGCCACTGGCCTTGATATCGGTCTTTGTTCGGTTTAGTGTGAGTGCCTGTGCCATGTATTAGACCTTTTTCCCACTCACCGTCATATCGACTTTGGTCGGGTGCTGTGTATACGCCATGACCTTCTCTTTGACCTCTTATCCATTCACCCGTGTAATGACCTCCATCGTCATAGACATATTTTCCACGGCCATGTCTTTGGTTGCGGATCCATTCTCCTTCGTAGGAAATATTCCCAGAAGTCATTACTCCATATCCATGCCTTTGATCTTCGAGCCAATATCCAAAATATTGCCCTGCATTCGCAGCAAGAAAGAGAGTTCCGATACCTTTACGACGATCTCTTTCCCACGAGCCTATGTATGTATTTCCGTTTGCCCAATTCTGACATCCATCCCCATCTCTTAAGTCTTCTCTCCATGAACCTACGTATGAATCCCCATTGGAAGAGTTGCGGATTCCTCTGCCGTGGCGCCTCCCTTCTCTATCTAGGGTTCCTAAGTATAATTGATTATTTTCTGTGAATTGTAATGAAGTGGCTTCTGTAACATTCATAATTTAAAGATGTATTTTTAGTATAAACAGTGTTTGTTTATTGCGCTGTTGGATCGGATTCGCATTTAAATATTTTCGCTACGTTTCGCCCATCTTCTGTGAGCATGGGAGTAAAGAGTTCGTTTCTTTCTGCAAGAGCTCTCACATCGAATCCTCGGTACACAGGTTCTCCATCTGGCGCTGAGATGGTTGGTCTTTTTCCCGTTCTGGATAAGTGGTCTCTTACGCTTTCTGCTAAACCTCCCGATTGTCCCGTGTTACATGATTCAAAGATGAAGTGTGGATTTGCGGAAAGGATATCAAATAAAGGGACCAGAGCCTCTAATCCAGCGGAGGCTGTGGGAGAAGGTCCGTATTGAAAAGTAGTTTTATTTCCATGAGCGCGTAGCCATACAAGATCGATTCTATCGGTTAGAGAAGAGAACTGTCGGTGTAAATCTTCAGGAGTATGAAAATGAATGGCTCTTGCGTCGTATCCGCTCATTGCCAAGGCTTGTGACAATTGTCCGCATTGTTGTTGTGCGGGTTGGAAAGCTCCATTACCATCATAGTTTGCTTGTAAAATAATCGCTCTTTTCCGTCTTGCTTGAGTCTCATGAAATAGGGTGGCTAATTCTGAGATATTATCAAAGGTAAATATAGCGTTGTTTTCAAGAATGCGAGTAGGCCACCCTTTTCTCCATTGACCTACGTACATGGCTCCTCCGGGGTAGCAGTGTATGCCCTCGCCGTGACGCTTTCCGTATGCCCATTCACCGTCGTATTGGCCTCCTTCTCTGTATGAATAGACTCCGTCACCATGCATTTGATCATGGCGCCATCCTCCTTCATAAGAACCGCTGATACAAGTCATGCGTCCAAGTCCGTGTCTCCGATCCATATACCACTCGCCCGAGTACCTTTCTCCGGTTGAGCTTGTGAAAGTGCCCTCACCCTGCCTTTCTCTGTTGGCATTCCATGGTCCGATATACACGCCATCATGACGGTGCATGATTCCTGTGTCGATACCGCTTGCATCTAGCTCGCGTTGGCTTGTTGTATTAATCATTATTTTAAAAATAAATTGTTTTATGTGAATAATACCAATTTTGTGTTATTATTTTGAACATATAATTGTTTTTGTTTTTTTGGAAATTCGATTTTTCACTGTTCTTTGGCATGCCGAAGGAAGCTAAAGAATTGAAAATCGCCGGAATTAAATTATTTTAAAAGGGGCTGTATTAAACTCAATACAACCCATTTTAAAATAATTTAATCCCGGCACTTTGAATCAATCCCAATTCGCTAGCATTCTCAAAGATGATGCGATTTTTTTTTATAAGTATTTTTAAATATTGGTTTTTATGAATAAAGTTGATGAACGTAAATTTGTTAATTCGTCTGAAGGCAATCAAGAAAAGCCAGGGAAGGATGTTTCGCAAGAAATGGAAAGAAGAGTAAGTCAGGTGTCTACGGAAAAATTTTTCTGCCTTGGGAATTTAAGAAGAGAGACGCTAACATCCGGACAAATATCAAAAAACCACAAGCAAAATCAGCAAGAATCAAGGGTGAATGCGAAACATCTGGAGCCTGGG
>CAYVDU010000235.1:0-2604 GCA_964450765.1 uncultured bacterium
CTAAAAAAACAGAATGTTTGACTTCAGTTCCATGACCTACAGAGCAATGATCACCTAAAACAACATACGGCCTTAAAAGAGCTCCGTGTTGAATTTTACAATAATTTCCAATAATGCAAGGACCTTGAATCAAAACTCCTGGACCAATCGTTGTTCCTTTTCCAATAGAAATACATTCTTTATTTTCTAAATATACATCTTTAGGTAAATCAATTTCTATCTTATGAGAAAATGCATCTACATATTGAACTAAATGATGTAATGCATCCCATGCGAACCCATTTTTATTCCAAAGAACAGCATGGGCAAAAGACTCTAAAGAAAAGATCTGGTCTGCGTACAACATCAGGAATTAGTATACAAAGAGGGTTCTCTATAATCTATATATTTATATATATAAATTTCTCTTCTTCTTCAGTGACTGTTGAAATGTTGATATCCTCTTCGAATCTTCTATGGGAAATACTTGTTGATAACTTGTTTATGAGCTGTTCAAAGGTGATCAGTTTTGAACAGTGTTTGGATTGTCGACAAGTTGTGAACATTGTTTGAACAACTTGTGAACGTCTTTTTCCACACAAAGAATCGCAGAAGAGAGGAAGAAAAGAGGAAGGGAGGGATTTGGATGTTGGGCAACGAGTTTTGTTATTTACAGGCGGAAAGATCAGCGCAGAATGAAAAAGAGAAGCGCAGAGGCGCAGAAAAAGAAAAAAAGGAATGGAGGGATTCGGGTGCTAGGCAACGAGTTTTGTTGTTTACAGGCGAAAAGATCAGCGCAGAATGAAAAAGAGAATCGAAAGCTTGGGCGGATAAAGTCGGGTCTAGAGAAAAGCGCTTTGTAATTTAAAAATTATGATGAAAATTTGGCGATCCCGAAGATGATTGAAGAATTGGCTTCGTTGTAATTTCTAATTAATTTTCTTTTTCTTCTTTCTCTGCGCCTCTCTCGCTTCTCTTTTTCATTCTGCGCTGATCTTTCCGCCTGTAAATAACAAAACTCGTTACTGAGCGCTCGCCCCTTTTATTCTTGAGAAGGCCAAGAATCTCCCCAGTCTGCATCTTTAGCCAGTCGGTAGAGATCTTTATCTTTGCGAGTGACGGTGATATCTTCTCGAGAGCCCTCCAGCGTACAAAGAGAGAAATGGATATGGCCGGATCCTTTCTGCGGGTGGCGAAGAATACGGGCTCCCTTAGGATGCGTTTTTTCTTTAGTAACGATAAGATAAGAAAATTTTTCGTCTTCGTAACTTAAACTTCCTTCTTTAATAAGTCGATGCCATTTTGTTCTTTCTAGTCTTACAGAAAAATGACACCAATCATTAGAAGAAAGTGGACATTTTTTGGCATGAGGGCAAGGAGCGATGATATAGGCTCCTAATTGGATAAAAAGATCTCTTGCCTTAAGAATTGTTTGATATCCTTTGGGAGTTCCTGGTTCTAAAATGACAAACGTTTCAACAGGCGATTTCCAAAGTTCTTTGAGAATGGATTCGAAGTGCTGGATTTCGCCGAGAGAATAGGAAAAAATGGCAAGATCTGCCTTGTGTGAAGATTGGATCTCTTTAAGATCTTGATGAATCCATTGTGTTTTTACTGAATGAAATGGTTTTAATAATTCTTCTCCTATCGAGATTGCATGTTTGTTTTTTTCGATAAGGATTAAATTTTGAATGGAATCAAAATAATGAATCAAAGCTAAAGATGCCGTTGCAGGTCCTGCCCCTAAATCTAAAATGGTTTTATACGGATGGTTTGGAATTTGTTTTAAAATTGTAGAGACTGCTGCGTAGGTTGCCGGAAATCTTGATGCAAGATAGCACAGCCTGGTGATTTCATCGGAAAAGACAACAGCAGATGAGTGATTCTCTTTATATTCGCGACTTAAGACGATTTGCGCTTTTTTTAGAGCGGTCGGCGATGTTTTTTCTAAAATTGTATCAATGGCTAATTGAAGATCTGGTGGTAGCATTTTTATGTCAGATGTTTTGAGTATTTCCAATAGATGATTGTGCCGATAAGGCTCACAAAAGAACCAATGAAAAATGGAAAACTAATGGATTTTTGAAATGCAATGGATGCCGCAATAGGAGCGAGTGTCATCGCAAGAGATTGCACAGACTGACTCATTCCAAGTATTTTTCCGCCCATATCTTTGCCTGTTAAATCAGAAATGATGGTTGTGTAAATAGGCCAGATAGTGCCCCCAATCATGATACAAATTCCAAGGATTGCTAAGAGATTATACAGGTTGTTAGGAATTGTTACAAAATAGTAAGAAATGGAAATGGCTAGGAATAATATTTTTAAAATATTTTCTTTTTTAAAACAGGTTGTGAGTATTTTGTTTAGAGATCCGGATCCAATGGTCCAACAGATACCCATAAAAAGAGCTAAATCACCGATATTTGATTCTGAAAATCCATATCGTTTGACTCCGACAACAGGAATGAATTGAAACAAGATGGTCCAGGAAAAAATAAAAAGAAAATAGACAAGAAAAAGTGTTTTTAAATGAGTAGATCGAAGGGCTTCCTTGATATTTTGAAATGCTTCAAAAAAATGGATTTTGTTATGAGAGAGTGTGATTTTTGTCTCTTGAAATCC
>CAYVDU010000236.1:0-2596 GCA_964450765.1 uncultured bacterium
TTCAAAACAAGATTTGTCCAAATCCGCCTGATCCCCCATTTATTTCGAATGGCAGGATCAATGTTTTCTAAATCAAAACAAAAAGAAGAAGCGCACACGATTCTCCCTTACAAAGCTCTTTTTACTGCAATGTCTACAACCTTGGGAATCGGATCCATTGTAGCGCCTGTCATCGCGATTCACATGGGAGGACCTGGGGCTTTACTTGGATTTCTATTAACTTCTTTCTTCGGCAGCGCAGCAACCTATGTCGAAGTCAATCTCTCGGTTCGGTTGAGAGAAAAACTTCCTTCTGGAAAAATCATGGGAGGTCCTATGCAATATTTAAAATATATTGCTTCTCCTAACGTAGCTAAATGGTACGCTATTTGTTGTTTTATCTTGATGACCACTTGGTCTGGAGCCCAAGCCAACCAGTTAGCAGCCATGCTCAACTCTCCTCTCCTTGGACAATATCAAGTTCCCACGATCATCTCCGGCATCAGCGTTGCCATCATCGTCACAATCTTACTGATCGGAGGAATCAAAAAAGTGGGCGCGGTAGAAGCAAAACTAATCCCTCTTAAATTTATTCTCTATGTTGGGGCCTGCTCTTTCATCTTACTCTGTAATTTACCGAAATTGGGCGAAGTCATTGGTCTCATTTTTACATCCGCATTCTCTCCTTACGCTATGGCTAGCGGCAGTGTCGTCGGCGGGATCGTCAGCGCCTTAAGATGGGGTGTTTTTAAAGGAGTACAATGTTGCGAAGCCGGAATTGGAACGCAAACCATTCCTCATTCCATGGCGGAAACAAAAGATCCCGTCACACAAGGAGCCTTGGCCATGTGCTCAACATATGCTTCGGGATTTATCTCTTTTCTTTCCGGGTGCGTCTCTCTTGTCACAGGGACTTGGCAAGACCCCTCTTTACCTCTAGGAATGAGCATGGTCGCAGCCTCTTTCAATATGTATTTTGCCTCGTTCGGAATCATTGGAATTGCAAGCTGCGCAGTGATCTTTGCTTTTGGCACTATCTTAGGCAACGGATACAATGGAAGCCAAGCCTTCGGATATCTCACTCAAAACAAAAATCTCAGATTCTATTACATGTTCGCAGCTCTCATGATTGTATGCGGAGCTGTACTCGATGTAAAACTGGTTTGGGCTTTTACAGATATCATTTTAGCCTGTATGGCAATCCCCCACATCGCGGCTCTTGTGTTATACGCAGTCAGAAAACCGCAAGAATTGCTAGAGGGAATAGAACCAAAAGAATCGTCGACAAATATAATCTAGATGCCTACCATTTTTCACAAACAACATGGTGAAACATGAAAAAAGCCGTTTACTTTTTTTGTCTTCTTTTAAGCGCTTCTCTTTATGCAAGCAGTCTCGAAGTCCCCAAACTTACATTGAATGCATCTGCAACTATTTGGAAACCTGCCGATGAATTACAACTCAAAATTGGCATCGTCACACTCCATACAACCGCAGAACAAGCTCTCTTTGAAAACAGCTCTAAAATGAACGCTGTTATCAATCACATAGAAGCTGCAGGCCTTACAAAAGAAGACTACGAAACAAGCAATTTTTCAATTCACCCAACCTATACACCAACACCACACCACCCACCTCATGACTGGAAACCAAGTATTAACGGCTATGAAGTGACCAATACTTTGCTCATCCATACTGACAAACTCAATCTCATTGGGAAAATCATCGATCTTGCAAATGGAGCCGGAGCTAATCAAATCTCAGACATTCGATTTGGCCTCAAAAACCCAAGACAATACTGGGCAGAAGCATTGTCTGCTGCAGGATCCAATGCTGTTCATGACGCAGAAACAATTGCCGCATCAACAGGTGTCCGCTTAGTGCGCGTATTATCCATTTCGTTGCACAACACACAAGTGCATGGTCGTGAACTGAGTATGGCCTGCATGGCGAAGGCATGCGGAGCACAACCAACACCCATCGAACCAAGCGATGTGTCCATTGTAGCTCACGTCAGCGTAGTCTACGAAATTAATTAAAGACCCGACTAAAAATTAGCAGAAGGACTATCATCTCTATTAGCGCCTTTCGATAAATCTCTAGTGGGAGACGGAGATGCTCCTCCCACTACTCGAAAAAACACGTCATCAGGTTTAGCAGCTAAACTACCATTTGCTGAACCATCAGATCTCACTGATAGATTACGAGATCCGGTATTAACTGAAGCAGGAGACGAGCGTTGAGAAGCTCTGGCCCTTAAGTCACTTAAACGCGATGAACATGGACTCATCACTCTTTGTAAAGCAGAAGCTTCTTGCATACTTTGCAACGCCATAACAACAGCATACCATCTCGAAGGATCCGAGCTCTCTAGCGCATCCAGAATAAGGATCGGAGAAGTACCTTTAACAGCATCAATTGACATAATAAAACCCAATTCAATATTAATTTAAATAATTATAAACAATCGCAGCATTTAAAACAAACGAAATAAAAAACTATAACAAAACTATTAATTAATATCATTTATAAAAAATAATATTACATTGCAGCCTGCGCGCTGTATATACCCGTTCCAGCTGAAAGGCACCTATTCGGATTGAATTGAAAGTCGCCG
>CAYVDU010000237.1:0-2591 GCA_964450765.1 uncultured bacterium
TGCCAAAGCGCCGAATTTCTAGAATCGCAAGTTGTATTGTATTGAGTTAATACTATACAACTTGCGATTCTGGAAATTCGGCGCTTTGGCACAGCCAAACTATGCAATTTTTCATTGGAACCACTATATAATTGACATGCCGAAAAAAAGACAGAGAATTTGCTTTTTTGGCATGACAAATTCTTGAGTGGGATATATAGGTAAAATTTTTTTTGTCTATTCGATGTATGGAAGTAGATATTTTTTTCTTTTCTCTGTGAAATTTTCTCGTTCGCTTTTTTGAAAGTCGATGAGCTTCCACGCAGGGTACTTTTCTGCGAGTAAAATGTCATAGATTGCATCCGTCCCATTGGCTTTGCAAAATAGATCTTTACTTGCTTTGCTATCAGAGATTCTTTTCATGAACTCTGTAGGATAAAGACTTTTAAGCATTCCCAAAATTAAATATTGGACTGCGAGAGGTCGGTAAGTTTTGATGTCTGTAATTTGAATGAGGATGCCTTCGCAGTTAGTTCCTTTATAGGCTCCGTAAAAGGGACGGAAATAGAAAGGCTGAAAATGAACACCTGGCAGTTTTTGGCTGTTGAGTTTTTCTGCAAAAGAAGATGCACAAATCCATGGGGCTCCTACAATCTTAAAAGGAAGTGTGTAGCCAATGCCGATATTGACGAGTTGAAGTTCTCCGAGAATACCTGTCATGAGACAATATAATGGAGTGTCTGCTTCCGGAATATTTGGACTTGGCGGGATCCATTGCAGTCCTGTATCTCTGAAACTCATGGATCTTTGCCATCCGCGCATAGGGATCACTTCGAGTTTGCAGCCGATATTGTATTCCCCATTGAAAAATCGGGCGAGTTCGCCAATGGTCATCCCGTGGCAGTATGGGACGTTGATGTATCCAATATACGATCTCCATTTGTCTTCTAACATAGGTCCGTCGATAGTGAGGCCATTAATGGGATTGGGACGATCTAAAATAATGACCGGAATTTTTAGTTTCGCAGCTTCTTCCATGATGTAAAAAAGCATGGTGGGATATGTGTATGCCCTTACACCCGTGCATTGAATATCATAGATAATGACATCGATCCCTTTTAACATTTCGGAGGTAGGGCGTCTTGTGGTTCCATGAAGACTAAAAACCGGAATGCCTCTTTCGTAAGAATGATTGACAGATTCTGCTGCGTAAGCTTGTCCATGAATGCCGTGTTCTGGAGAGAAGAGAGCAACAATATGGCATTTTGGCGCTCTTTCAAAGAACAGCTCGAGTGTAGGGTTCATCCCGTGATTAACGCTTGTGTGATTGATGACAAGAGCAATGTTTTTATGCTCTAATTTTTCAAAGAATCTCTCTTCGAAAAAGACATCAACTCCTAAAAAAACGCCTTGAGCGAAGCATTGTATTTGCAGAAAGAGAAAAAAAATGAAATTCTTCATTGTTGAAATAATTCTCTCCATTGTAGGGCGATTGTGTCCCAAGTGAATTGTTCTAAGATAAATGTCCCCATATTTCTTCTTTCTTCAAGAGAGATTTTTTCAGCTTTTGACATCGCTTCTTTGAGAGTTTTAAAATAATCTTCAGAGCGTTTTGTTTGATATCCATGTCGAACTGTTTCAAAGAGCGCTGAATTGACGAGGACGACAGGGACGGCGCCGGAGAGTTGTGCTCTTAATGCCGTAATGCAAAATGTTTCAAATTCAGTACATGGATATGTCCAGAAAGAAGCTTGTTCGTAGGCTTTATTGAGTTCTTCGTGTCCGACAAGGCCATGTTCATGAACATCAAGAGATGCAAGTTGTTCTATCTGAGAGCGCATCTTGAGCTCTTTTTCAAGAGAAGGTCTTCCCCAGGGTTGCCATCCGTAGTAGATATCGAGGGTTGCTTTTGGAAAGAGTTCTTTTATTTTTGGCCATATGTCGAGAAGAGTATCTAGGCCGCGTGTGTAATTGGAGCTATAAATGCACGAGTATGGATTTTTTCTTTCTTGAACCGGATGAAAGTGCTCTGGAGCAATGCCGTTTCCGAAGATTTTTGTGAATTTTGCGAATGCGGGATTGAGAGAGATCCACTGCTCTCTTTGCGCTTTTGATAGCCAAAGTACATCATCAAAAGCATTGATTTTTTCTTCTGCAATCTGTTGGTAGCATACGTCGTGAGGCCAGAGATAGACTTTGGGCGCCCATTTTTTAAGCTTTTTCCCAATCTCTGGCATTCTCCAAGAGATAGCGATATCCATATGAGGAAGTTCTGTAGTGTGATCAATGTAGCGAGGATTTGCTTTTGGGTTTTTATGGATAGAATCTTTGGGAGGATCTCCAATGACGAGGACTTGATATCCTAATTTGGCCAGACTTTGAGAGATGTAGATAATGGCTTCTTCAGAACCTGTAATTCCTGTATGAATACTTTCCGGATCCCAGGGTTTAACTCCTTTCATTTTGCAGGTGAAGATGCCGATTGTTTCTGCGGGAAGAGAGAGGATGTACAGAAGATTGCAAAAGATCAGTAAAAAAGTTTTCATCAAAACGACAAGTATATACCGAAAATGATTCAAGAATCGGCTTTTAGGCGAGTTCAAAGCGCCAAA
>CAYVDU010000238.1:0-2578 GCA_964450765.1 uncultured bacterium
GCCGAAGCGAAGCGAAATGGCTGGGTAGCTATTAGTCCAATGGGAACAAAAGGGGGCTACGAACACTGCTTCAATAGCACGATACTAACGATCGATACGTTTTTAAATCCTACCTACGGCCACATCAAAGGGAATCTCGATTATATCAACGAACAATTCACTCAACTTACTTGGCTCTTTTCTCACGGACAGCTCATGAATTAAAAGAAAAGGCCGATTTTAAAGATCGGCCTTTTCATCATTTCCAGAAAGATTCTAGTCAATGAGATTTACAGTGATTGGCATCCAATGCTTTGGCACAGCCAAAACATGGAATTTATAATTAAATATTCTTATTAAAGTTCTTACGCCTGGTCTTGGGCTGCGTTACGAATAGCGAACGCACCACCTAATGAGGACGCCACGCCAGCAACAGCAAGACCAATAGATGTCTTTGTGTGACCATAAATATTGGCAACCACAGCCGCAGTAACCAACCACTTAGATGCAAAAAAGCAATTCTTTGCGAAATCTAGCGCTCCTTGAGACGCTTGCGAACCACTTACACTCGATACAGATGACATAAAAATACCTACAATTTATTATTATATAGTAATTATATAAAATTATTTAATATACAATCAAGTAAAAACAAATATTTAATAATATATAAATTCACAGAAAAGGCCGATTTTAAAGATCGGCCTTTCCATCACTTTCAGAAAAATTCTGCTAAATAAGACTTGCGCTTATCCTTGATGCCGCAAACGGAGCTAATGGGCAACACCACTATCAGCCGCTCCCGCCGCCTGCTCGAAATCGATTAACAATAATCGAGTTTCCGATGTTAAAGCTCTTACTGTCAAATTGTTAATCTGACTATTTTTTTCTTCAAGTTCTTGCTTTTGAACCTGAATTGTTTTATACCCACAAAAAAACCGCCTAAAAGGGACAACACACTAGCAGCTGCCAGAGCAATTGATGTTTTTTCCATGCCCCAAGCCTTAGCAATCGCAGCCGCACTACCCAACGCTCCAGATCCTCTAAAACAGTTCTGCGTGACATTTAAGATCTGCTCGGATGTTGAAGGGAAAATTACTCTTACTTCTAATGACATAAAAATACCTATATTTTTATAATATTATTATATAAGCATTATAAAACAAATTTTATAAATTAAATTTCAAAACCTACCCAATCCCACCGGTCGTATCTCCCTCCACATAGGAGTGAGCCCCAATACCAGCTAACTTCCCCTGATCCACGATCAAATACTCATTACGGATTGACCTCTTTTCAAAAAAACACTCCAAAATTTCACGCACTCCTGCGGCATAACGAGCCTGCGCTGAAAGACTTGTTCCAGAAACATGGGGAGTCATACCGTGATGAGGCATCGTCCTCCAAGGATGATTTTTCGAAGGAGGTTGCGGGAACCAAACGTCCCCTGCATATCCAGCCAATTGTCCACTATTCAGCGCTCTTACGATAGCATCTGTATCACAAATCTTTCCCCTAGCCGTATTGACGATGTAAGAGCCTCGTTTCATTTGTCCTATCAATGCATCATTGAATAAATACTCTGTCTCCACGTGCAAGGGACAGTTGATTGTAATCACATCGCACGTCCGGACCATCGACTCCAATGTCTCGTGATAGGTAAGGTTGAGCTCTTTTTCTACTTTTTCTGAGAGACGATGACGCTCTGTATAATGGAGTTTTACGCCAAAAGGTTTTAATCTTTGCAACGTCGCAAGCCCAATATGGCCTGCTGCAACAGAACCAACATCCATTCCCTCCAAGTCATAGGATCTTTGAACGCAATCGGCAATATTCCATCCTTGATTCATAACCCAGTTATAAGAAGGGATATAATTACGAACTAAAGACAAAATCATCATCACAATGTGCTCTGCCACGCTAATGCTATTGCAAAAAGTGACTTCAGCAACAGTAATACCTTTCGCCATGGCTGCTTGAAGATCCACATGGTCAGACCCAATTCCGGCTGTGATCGCAAGCTTTAAATTTTTCGCTTTTAACAGTCTTTCTTTAGTTAAATACGCAGGCCAAAATGGCTGAGAAATCACGATATCGGCATCAGAGAGTTCTCGTTCAAACACAGAATGAGGTCCATCTTTGTCCGAAGTGACAACAAGAGTATGTCCCATCTCCTTTAAAAATGTCTTTAGACCTAAAGCCCCTGAAACAGACCCCAAAAGCTCGCCCGGCTTAAAATCAATTTTTTGAGGATTTGGAAAAGTCTGCCCATCAGGATAATGGGTCAATGTTGGAATCCGATCTCGAGCATATGTTTTTGGATATCCTGTAACCGGATCATCATAGAGCACTAAAACGATTTTCATAAGAGCCTCTTTTCTACCCTGATACCAATTTTTTTACATCTTAGACAATCATTTTATGGATTTAAATCGAGAGGAAGTTCATAATCTTCGCCCGAGGCTTAGATTCATGAGCCTACATATTATAAGTTCTCGGGTTCGCATAATAACGCGTGTGCCGCATAAAGACAAAGCACACCTAATTTTCAATAATATCTCTTTATAAAACTGCATTAAAACTTTGATGAGATAAGATG
>CAYVDU010000239.1:0-2573 GCA_964450765.1 uncultured bacterium
GGCACCACTGTTCGCCAGTAGGATCTGTTTTTCTATAACTTGGAATCGCAACAAACATACCATTTCCATCTTTAGTTCTTTGAACCTTAAAACGTAATATGATCTTGCCCAATATTTTTAAGCTAGCAACTCCAAGATATTTTTCATCAGGAGTTTCATCGAAACTTAGGAATTCCACCTGAAAGTCTTCCATATTCTTGATTTCCTTTTGTTAATCTTTTAATTTGTGCTGATTATGTTGACCCCCGCATAACACGGAGGTCAATGCATAAGCAAGCAGCCCATATCCTATGGAAATGAGCGTACTTTTCACAATAAAGACTTTACCCTAATAATACAAAACTATTCTTCACATATTTTTATACAGCTGACTTTTCCGACATAAGGACTCTAGAGCTCTGATAAAAGCTTCGCTCGACATCGTTAAGGGTAAGTCATCTTCGGTCACTAAATCTTTGACATATTTCTCATAAATTTTCAGATCCTCCCATTTATTGGCTCTTGCAAATTCTTCGGCAAACTCACGATTGTTTTTGCACTCGTCGTTTACAACTGCCAAACCATTCATAAGCAATTTATGCACCCAGCCTCCAAGGTTTGGAATATGCTGACCAGATGTACGCCGAGCATGTCCAAAATTGACAACCTCTCTTAAGCGATGTGAAGGGTATTTCCTCGACCAATAGTTCAAAGTGTCATCGTCTGTATTTAGGCCCTGCTCTTTGAGCCAGTTATAGATCTCCATCTGCTCTTCTGTGAGCTTAAAGCTTTTCTTTCCTGCAGATTTGAGGCTAGGCTTGGCTGGAGTTAACTGAACTGAAGGTGCTTTCATCGACTCTTCTTTTCTTATCGAAAAAGGCAGTGATCCCTCATTGATTTCTTTGCCTTTGATGATACTTGTATTTTCATTGTTACTTAGGGGCATATTTTGAGTACGCTCAACTTGAGGGCGCTCAGCCTGAGCATGCTCAAAACGAGAAAGCTCACTATAAGGCTCGTAACCGGATTTTTTTGCCGTTTCTGGGTTTTCTTCCTTAAACTTTGAATCATCGGGAAAATAAGGTCCTGTAGCTGATTGTAGAACGACAGCCTTTCTTTTTGTGTAAGAGAGGGGAGTCTCAAACATGAGATACTCCATCCTTCCAAGATGTCGTTTTGTTTTGCCGTCCACGGTGGTCATTTTTGAATCCTGATAACGAATCGCATAACCATGTTGAATCAGATCATTCAGAGCGCCGTAAACTACTCTCTTGCCGATCTTCTTTCGATTGCAGAGATCTGGAATATTGAACAGCCAGTCATCTCTGAATGAAAACATATATGCAAAGAGCCCCGTGGCCGTCAGGTCTAAATTAGTATCTCTAATCGAAGCACTATTAATTTGAACGTAGGGATTTTCCCTATCATGGTAAGTACGGATGATCCCCATTGTTTTGCATCCCTTTCAATTTTTAAAAATTTATTATGAAAGGAAAATAGGCGATGCTATATATAACATTTTACCCTTGGAGGAAAAATCCTCGAGAGTGGTACACTTCTGCCGTTCGTTGTGAAAAAAACGACAGAGAAGTAATGTGTGATATACATCGCTTCTTTTCAGTGCTCCCAACCGCTAAATTGGGAGCTTTGAAGGTGTCAGCCTTCAATAATTCTGATCCCATTCACATTGGAAAGCCCTAGGCCGCTAATCCTAGGGCTTTCTCTTTTTTAGAGCTTATTTTGCTCTAGTTTTTTACCTATTTACGGGTATGCATTTTGCCCACTCAAAGGTTCTAGATATTCTGCTTTTTTGATGGGGAAGTCTGGAAAATAGGGAGTGGCGTTTTCGAAAAAAATCGGCCTTCCGGTTTCGGCGATGCGCGTTGCGTTTTCTTCAGTCGAGAAGCTATTGTCGGCAGTTCCTATCTTCACTTGCCATTTAGAGCTAATTTTAAGAAGCACAGCAAAATTGTTTGCGTCACCCTCCCATTGTTTGAGAGAGTAAACATCTAAAGGTGGCTTAGCCATAAAACTTAATCCTCCGCGTCAAAACTCCAATTTGACGTGCTTATTTTTATATAGTTAAGAATTTTCTGCACTAAACATATCCAATTGTTTTGGAGTCGGTATTGGAGCATGCTTTTCAATTATTTCCCTAATCAATTGTGAAACAGAGTAAATTTCTCCAGTTTGGTTTGATCTTTCAATCGCCAAACATTTAAAGAAGTCGTGGTAAGCTTTCTCAGCTCTGATACCGACCATGATGGGTTTTTTAAATGCTGATTTTCCCTCTTTCTTTTTCTTGATAGGAATTCCAGCTAAGAGTTTTTTAAGATACTGATCATCCGGATTAGCTTGATGGGGCATTGGGGCTTCTTGTTCAAGCATTTCTCCGATCATTCTAGAAACAGAATAAATCTTCCCCGTTTTGTCAGATTTCTCTGCCGCCAGGCGCTTTAAAAACTCATGATAATTTTTTTCGATTCTAATGCAAACCATGGTCGGCGATTTATATACCTTTTCCTGCAATCTCTTTGTGTTTCCGGGCATTTCAGAACAGGACCTTCTATTATGAGGCCCAACCCATCGACAAT
>CAYVDU010000240.1:0-2559 GCA_964450765.1 uncultured bacterium
AACCCGATACTGATCTCCATAACCAGAACTCGCTCGATCAACGGGAAACATCCACCAATCAAATCCACTATCCGGATGAGTCGTGTGCATTTGCAAATGCTCCCATTGCCCCGCTTCTGCTAAAAGAACAAGTTTTTGCAAATGATCTTGTTGTTTATTCTTCACAAGATCTGCTTTCTGCATCCAAACAACACGATTCCCGGATACTTCAGCACAATCTTGATACCTCCGACGAAGCTCTTCTATAGCACCGCTGGCGACAAAAGAGATAAATTTTTTAATACAAGGACAACTTTCAGATAGGTGGGAACCCAAGGAACGAATCGGATTAACTCTCATAATTATTCAAAAATAAACCAGTTTTTTGCAAATTATGATACATCATTTCTAATAAAAAAACATACCGAAACTGATTCTTGAATTATTTTCGACATAATCGCGATCAAAAAATATTTATTCTCCCCTAGGAGACAAAACAAATAACGTTTGCAATTCGCTCATATCAGAAATTAAAGAATCTGCCTCAAGATCATAAGCATAGCCTCCAGATCTTCTTAAAACAGCCGTAACGACGGCAACTTTTAAATCCGGAGGAAAAACGCCATCAAGACCTGTCGTGACTAAAATATCTCCCTTCTGTAAAACAGACTCGCTATTGAAACAAGCACTATCTTCATCTTTGTAGTAAAGATTAAATCCAATGCCGCGCAGCGAAGAGCTTCTTGACCTCCACAAAGGAAAACTACTCCCATGAATTTCTCCCTTAGCCAAATAATGATCTTCTTTTGGTTGTAAAGATTTCTGAAGATTTTTAAGCTCAATTTCCAACGGAAGATTTCCTGTAATATGCTTTAACAGCGAATGAATGTGCGCCATAGTCTCTCTTTCTTGAACACCTCCGCGAGCGCACCGCACAGAAGGAGAAAGTCCTGAATCGGTCACTAATCGAACTCTTGATTGTTTTTTTCCAACATAATCAACTAACCCAACCAAAATAGATCCATGAACAACAGGACTATTATTTGCCACCACGACACGACCCAAGGCTTGATTATCCTCCTCTCCGACATCGATCCACAAACTACTACTCCACAACGAAGGATCTCGATAGATGATTTCTGCAGGAATCGCCATTAACTCGCTTTGAATAATTGATCGCAAATGAGTCAACCTTCTCTCCACAAATCCACGAGAAACCTCCGAAGAAGCTCCGTCTTTTTGCTTTTCCAACTGATTTAACAAGTCAACCTGCTCTCGAATTTTTTCTTCAGACACCATCCAACGATTCATTTTTTCTAATTCAGCACGAAGAATCTGATTCTCTAATTCCAATTGTGCAAGCCGCACTTTATCCTCAGGATGATCCCTCCAAAAACGATGAGGGCGATCTTCCACATAACGCTTTACTTTCTTAGAAAATGTCCATGCTGGCCCTAAGGACGCCACAGCAAAATGTCTCACTCCATCCATCGACTCTTTAGACAAGCTGATCCAAGAAAAAAGGCAAATCCCCAAAGAAAAATAATACAAAAACTCTCGACGCATATACCCAGTGAATGAAAAAACTTCTTAACTGCAAATATAGATCTCATTTTGGATATTGTCTATAGCCCTTCCTCTTTTCTTCTCATGCTGATCCTTAGGTTTTTTATTCATCAGAACCCGATCGAAGCAAAGAACCTTCGACTGGAACGGATATATACCCGTTCCAGTTGAAAGTCCCCAAAATACCTATATTAAAAAATTTATTTTAAACAACGATTATTGAGGTCCCATGAACATTGCTAGCGTCCAGACTTACAATCTTACATGCCTTATTTTTTGTATGACACAATGAAATTCACTCCAAATCCAATCATTAATTAAAATTTTAATTATAACGAAATACAGTTTCTTATTTTTATATTGTTTTTATAATTAATATAAGTTTATAATTATTGTATATTTAATTAAATCCATGCAAAAAAAGGACTTTTTACTGCTTCGGAAACACGGGAAAATCTATAGATTACAAAAAAACCAGATTATTAATAAAAAATTAAATAATTATGTGCTCAGCAATATTTAATAATATAAAACAAATAGCTCAATCGACCGTATCATTCCTAGGAGCTACCGTTCATGTAATGACGCCCTTCGCAGTGAGCATAGTCGCAAAAGATATAATACAAAAATACGCACCAAGAACACCGCCCCACCCAGAATTATGGTTGGATCTCACCATCGGTACAGGCATTACTATAACAGGATGGAGACTACTAACTCTTTGCGGGCAACAACACCCCCCCGAACAAGATCACAAAAATTCAACCGCATTCAAGGCCCTTAAGGCTGTGGGGAAAGTCACTGGTGTCTGTTTAATGGCACTTGGAGGGCTCTGTGTTGGATGGACAATTATGAAGATTCCTGCAGTGATTAGAGAACTACAGCCCAGCCCATCGCCACGTCGCGGTTCTCTAATCACTGCAGGAATTAGAGAACCACAACCCAGCCCATCGCCACGTTGGAAAGTTCCGAGCCCCTTGATTGCAGAAGGAGCAGGGCCCTGCAACGGAAGGC
>CAYVDU010000241.1:0-2508 GCA_964450765.1 uncultured bacterium
TGGCAGCTTTCAATCTCGTCTAAAAACCGATTCTTGAACCTTTTTCGGTATAAACGGGGATTTCTAAATGTTTGATTAAGAGGTTATTACTAATATTTCTTGTCCCACAATAATGCCAAATTACTGAGTTTTGTCCAACCAAAAGTTCTGAATATGTCTCTTCAAAACGAAAGGCCGGACTGGAAAGTTCGGCTTTTTTTTTAGACTTTTTCCGCTATACTCGTTTTTCTAAGAACAAATGACAAGACTCAGGGCAGAAAAGTGATGAACAGGAAATTTTTCAATTTAAGTTTTTTTTTGTTTTTTGCCTTCAGTTTTTTTTATACCTCTCCCATTCAAGGAGCAATCGAGATGGACTGCAATTATACAGGAGTAATAAAGAGCCAAGGCTTTGATCTTGGTTATCGAATGGACGGCACTGGATCTAATGCATTAGTCATTGGCAGTTCGATTTATTATCCTCGCATTTTTTCAGATCATCTTCGCAACCATTTGCGTCTTATTTTTGCAGATATGAGAGCATTTGCTCCGTTGCAACATCTAGACAGTCCATTAACCTTTGATCTAAATCTACTTCTTGATGATATCGAATGTATCAGACAAAATCTTAACCTTGGTCAAGTGATCATCATAGGACATTCAGGCAATGCCTTTCTTGCTCTTGAATATGCAAAAAAATATCCGGAATATGTCTCTCACATCGTCATGATTGGTACAGGACCCGATTTTAGCGATAGGAGCAAAGAGGCTGCCGATCAATATTGGGAAGAGGTCGCCTCATCCGATCGAAAAGCCGCTCACCATAGAAATTTTGCGCTTCATCCTGATTCACAATACGAGCAAGTTCCTTTAAATCAGCGATTTATTTGGGACTATGTACGCCATGCTGCCCGTCTTTGGTATGATTTTGACTTTGATTCAAATCCATTATGGGAAGGTGTGAATGTTAATATGCCAATTTTTGAATATGTGTGGGGAACCATTTTTAAAGAGATCAATATTGTAAAGAATTTAGACACTTTAGATAAGCCTGTATTTTTAGCTTTGGGACGCTATGATTTTGTGGTAGCCCCTCCAAATTCATGGGATCTCCTACATTCTAAATTTAAAAATCTGTCCATATGTATATTCGAGCGGAGCGGACATTCTCCGTTTTATGAAGAACCGGATCTTTTTGATGCTAAACTCTTAGATTGGCTCTCTTCCCACTGAAATAGTTTTATGCTCTTCCCATCAAAAGTTCTGAATACGTCTCTTCTACCTCCAATTAAAAAACAGGCCCGGTTTCCCGAGTCTTTTTCATCGATAAAACAAGCACAAGTTTCACTTCTAAAAATTTCTGAAAACCAAACTTGCCATTTATGCACTAGACTCAACGAAACTGCATTAAAAACTCTTTAGTATTCAGCTTTTTCTTGCTATATTTCCGTGAGGTTTACAGTAGCAACAGTCAGAAAATAGATCGTGCTCAGCCAATATATTGGCCAAATAAAAGTGAAGGTAGTCAATGCTAGAGAGGCTCGTTCTGACAGAAGATGTCATCATTAAATGCCTAAACGCTCATTACGGTATTGCAGTCAATACTCTTGCGTTTCTACCTATAGGTGCGGATACAAACGCTTCGATATATAAAGCTCAATCACTTGATCAAGCATCTTACTTCATAAAACTTAAACTGGGGCACCATCATGATATTAGTGTTGAAATAATAGAGCTATTGCAGCAAGCAGGAATACAACAGATTATTTCTCCCATTAAAACAATTCATGGTACGTCAATCCAGCCGATTGATCATTTTAGTCTTATTGTGTACCCATTTGTTGAAGGTCAGGATGGGTTTAGCCGCAGTCTAACAGATGATCAATGGATTAAGCTTGGCAAAGCATTGAAGCTCGTTCATGAGCTTGAAGTGCCCCTATTGATTCAAAACAACATTAGACAAGAGGATTACTCGTCAAAATGGCGTGACGTCGTTCGGTCAATTTACGCTTATGTTGAAGGAGATCCAATCACTGATGAGATAGGCTTAAAACTACAAAAATTCATGAAGCAAAGGATGCCGGACATTCGTCGACTGGTAGATCGCGCCGAACAATTAGGAAAGAAACTTCAGAACCAGTCACTTAAGTTTGTATTGTGTCATTCTGATATTCATGGTGGCAATGTGCTAATCCATGAAAACTCTGATATCTATATAGTAGATTGGGATGAGCCCATCATGGCACCAAAAGAACGTGACCTCATGTTTATAGGGGGTGGCGTTGGAAATGTTTGGAATAAGCTGCTTGAGGAAAAGCTTTTTTATAAGGGTTATGGAACAACAGAAATTAATTTGACAAGCTTAGCCTATTACCGACATGAACGAATTGTAGAAGATATTGCTATCTACAGCCAGGAGCTGCTTTTGACTACAGCTGGTGGTAAGAATAGAATAGAAATGTATAGACATTTTCTAGACATGTTTGAACCTCAAGGTGTAGTAGACATTGCATTCAAAACTGACGAGAG
>CAYVDU010000242.1:0-2508 GCA_964450765.1 uncultured bacterium
CCGTAGAAGCGTATTTATTTCGACTCCTTTTGCCTTGTGAGGCGTCTTTGCTTCGTTCGGATGGCTCTTTAGATTTTTATGCGGCAAGGCAAAAAGTGGTAAGTCTTTTGACGCGTGCGATCGGAGAATTTCGCGATTATAACGGGGGACTTCTCATTAAGCAGCAGGAGCTATTGTTCTCCTTTAAACAGATGTTGCCAGAAGAGAGTGCGCAAGACGAAGAGTTGTTGGAGACATTTTTCCACGCTTTAGTTCCTTTGGATAAACAGGCTCTTTTAGACCCAAAGATCTTGTCTCGTTTATTTTTGTATTTCTTAGAACATCGCAAAGAAAAGTGTGCCGATGCATTTTCTTTGAAAGTTTTCCAAGAACAGCAGAGGACTTTTTTGCTTGTTCGAGCGAGTGATTCGTCCATTTTGGAAGTGATGGGATTGTTTGTGCGTACGCAATTTTCGAATGTCAAGGATTGGGCATATAATATTCTTGAGTTATCGGATGGGGTATTTTTAAATGGCGTGATTTTGAATTCTCCTTCCGTCCAAATTGACCGTCTTTTGACTTCTTTAAGGGAATCTCTCAATGAATGGAGTTTGAAAAGAAAAAGCGAGCAAGTATTGCGTATTGCATTTGGTCATTCTGTGGTGTCTTTGGATCCTCGAGTCGGGGGAGAGAATGAATCGAGTGAAATCCTTCGCCTTCTTTTTGAGGGGCTTACGCGCTTTAATCAAGATGGACAGATTGAGAATGCCGTAGCAGAATCGATCGAGGTGTCCTCTGATCTAAGACAGTATACATTTCATTTGCGTCCTTGTTTTTGGAATGATGGATCTTTTATTTCAGCGCATGATTTTGCGTATTCTTGGAAAAGAATCTTATCGCCTGATTTTACGACAAATTTTGCGACATTTTTTTATTTTATTAAGAATGCAAGAGAAGCAAAGCAGGGAAGGGTTCCTCTGGATGCTGTGGGGATTTCCGTGATCAATGATCGGACGCTTTGTGTGGAATTGAACCGGCCGACTCCTTATTTTGTCCAGCTTCTAGCGCATCCGGTATTTGCCCCGATTCACCGTGTTTGGGATCAAGAATGTCCGCAATGGCCGTATCAATCCGGGAAAAGTTATCCGTGCAACGGACCCTTTCAGTTGAAAAGCAATCAACTGAATCAGGGATATCAACTGGTGAAAAATCCATTGTATTGGGATTCTCCGAGGATTCGTTTAGATCAAATTATTTTAACTCCCATGGATCCTTTTCAGGCCATTCAGGCATTTGCCAAAAATGAAATCGATTGGGTGGGCAATCCTTTTGGTCCATGGCCCTCATTTTATGTCCCGGATGAAAATGTGAATATTATTTCTCTGCCGAACCATTCGGTTCGTTGGATGGTATTTAATACGAATTGTCCTCCTTTTAATCATCCTAAATTGCGCCAAGCTATGGCTTTGGCTGTAGATCGAGAAGAATTGATTAAAACGGCCTATCTTCCGATGAATCCGGCCTATTCTATTTTATTGCCAGCCCACTCTGCAAAACAAGGGGGTATGTTTCCAAGGACGGATAAAGAAAAAGCAAGACAGTTGTTTAAAGAAGCTTTGTCAGAGCTTGGTTTGTCTCAAGAGAGTTTTACTTTACAATTGATTTTTCACCAAAAAGGGATTTCCGAATGGACTTCCAAGGTGCTTTCGCAGCAGCTGCAAGAAAATTTAGGCATTCAGTGTCAGTTGCAGCCGCTTTCTTGGAGTTCTTGTTTTCGCAGGATCCTTGATGGTAAGTTTCAGGTGGGATTGATGCTATGGTCTTCTTTGGTGGATGATCCAATTTATACTTTGAATGCTTTTAAATTTGCGAATGAGGGAGTGAATTTTGCTCATTGGGAGCATGAAGGATTTCAACGTTTGCTGGATTTAAGTGAACAGGAGATGAATCCTTTTCAAAGGTCTTCCTATCTATATAAGGCGGAAGAAATTTTAGCAGAAGAAGTTCCGGCGATTCCTTTGTTTTACCAGCCATCGCAGGCGATGGTTCGCAAAAGTGTTCACACGAATTTTTTAAGGATATAAACATTTAAAAGGAGAAATGTTATGTCAGCAGTTTCAAATACGGTAGACGAGTCAATATTTCAGGAGATGTTATTTCATCCTGCTTGGCTAGGAGCGGTTACAGGACTCACAGCAGAAAAGATGCTTAGAGGTAAAAAAACTTTCCTTTACGTTCTTCGTCAAGGAGAAAAATCTCTAGCAAAGGGTACAGAGAATTTTTACGTGACCTTTGTGGGTGCAGATCAATCCATTCGACATCAACCTTTTACAATCACCCTGTCTCCTGAAGGATGGTATTATGAAAACGGTGGTGGCGGAGGACCTTTTGTAAATACTTCGATGAATGATGTTCTTCCTATGATTATGCATTGTGAAAAAGGTCAATGTAAGCCGCTGATTGCATGAGCACAGTGACCAGCTTGTCATTCTTAGCGAGAGGTAGATTACGAGAGTTAGTCCTTTTGTT